>NZ_FRBF01000012.1 GCF_900142545.1 Fibrobacter sp. UWT2
AGTGTCAGGCCGTCAACGCGTGCAACGCGTTGCTAGTATCCTAGGGCTATGCCCGTATATGAAGAACCGCCGGCTATGCCGGCGGGTCACTTTTTGTGCCTACGCACTGTGCTTATGAAAAAAGAGACACCCTAAAAGGACGCCTCTTATTCATTCTTATTAGAGTTCAGCCTCAGCTAACAGCTCTCAGTCTACTGTCTGCGAACCCCATAGCTCATAGCCCAAACCCCAAACCTTTTACTGCCTACTGTCTACTTCCTACTGTCTACTTCCTACTTCCTACTTCCTCTTACTTCTTCTTCACTGCGTTCCACACCATGTAGCCGATGAACAGGGCGCCGAAAGCGAGGAGTGCTATAGCAAGCTCGGAGTTGTATTTCTCGATGATATCCTTCTGGCCGTGGGCGAGGTAGCCGAGGCCTGCCAAGACGCAGTTCCAGATGGTGGCGCCCAGGAAGGTGTAAAGCGTAAAGGGCAACAGCTTCATGTTGGCGATACCCGCCGGAATCGAAATCAACTGGCGAATCACCGTAATCAGGCGGCCCACGAATGTCGAAATGGCACCGTGTTCGCGGAAGTAGTTTTCGGCCTTTTCGAGCTTTTGCGTGTCAAGCAGCAAGAAATGTCCCAAACGGCTGTCGGCGAACTTGTAAATAATCGGGCGGCCCAGGAACTTGGCCAAGAAGTAGTTGATGTAGGCGCCCACGAGTGCGCCTGCACTTGCAGCAATCACGATCAATACGATGCTCAGACCCGAATCCGGCTGCAACGCCTTGTAGGCCGCGGGCGGCACCACCAGTTCCGACGGAAAGGGGATAAAGGAACTCTCGATGGCCATCAGGAGGGCGATGGACCAGTAGTTCAAATGGGCGTTGTACCAGTCGATAATTTGGTTGTAGATGTCGGTCGACTTGGTTGCCGGGGCTGCCTGTGCAACGGAATCTGCTGCGTCAGGGGCGGCGAACACTACGGTTGCGAATAAAGTAATAGCTGCGAGAAGCAATAGTTTTTTGTTCATAGGGGCAAATATAGAATTTATGGAATCGCGAAGCCAATAAAAAAGACCTGGCGTCAGAGCCAGGTCTAATTAAAAGTGTTATCGAAGATTATCTCTTTTTCTTCTTGGCGGCGCGGGCCTTCTTGGCTTCGAGCTGCTTCTGTCTAGCCTTCTTGGCGGCTTCGCGCTTTGCTGCGGCCTTCTTGCTTGCGGCGCTGTTCTGCTGAACGGCAGGCTGCTGTTCTTCAACAGCGTCTTCCTCTTCGACAGCCGGTTCTTCTTCTACAGCGGCCGGCTGTTCCGGTTCGCTGTAGCTTTCACCCGTCTGGTATTCGATGATAGACTGTTCTTCAGCCTGGGCACCGCCGTTCTTGGCCTGCTGCAAGGCTGCCTTGGCTTCTTCCACGTACTTGCCGTTGGGGAAGCGCTTCAGGTAGATTTCGTAGTCCTTGAGGCGGTTGCCGCTCTTGACCAATTCGAAGATGCCTGCTTCAGCTTCATCGCGGAATGCACCGTTCGGATTGTCGTTCAAGTAGGTGAGGTAAGCCTTGAAGGTGTTCTGTGCCTGGATGGCGCGGAACTTGTCATATTCGCTGAGAGAGCGGAGCTTTGCTTCGACTTCGGCTCTACGCGGAGAGTCGGGGTAGTACAGCAAGAACATTTCAAGCATTTCGGGGTCGTTGCTGGCCATGACCTGGTCAAAACGAGAATCTTCCTGCTTGGCCTGGTATTCCTTGATCTGCACCTTGCCGCTGTCGAGCGTGGAGTAAAGCTTTTCCTTAGTAGCGAGGTCTGCCGGGTGGCAGAAGGCGAGGAAGCTTTCAAGAACGTCGGCGAACTGCGTACGGGTGTAGGCTTCGCTCATGTCGGGAAGTTCACCGTTTTCGTCGAGGTAGAAGCGGTAGTCACGTTCAATGGCCATGCAGTCCCAGTCGGAGAGCGTGTCCTTGACTTCGCTGTACTTGCGGAGCACGTCATCGCGGTCATGCAGGTTGTAGCGCATGCGGCGGTCACGGCGGCTTTCGCGGCCGAAGTCAATGGAGAGTTCCAGGCCAACGCGAACGGGCCACTTGTATTCAATCTTGTCGAACTTGAGGTCGGAGTACGGCGAGGGGCTCGGACTGTTGTCCTTGCTGCGGGCTCTAACCTTTTCGTAGGGGAGGAATTCCTTGCGGACATTGATACCGATCTTGAAGTCAGCATCCTGGAAAATTTCGCCGATGCGGTATTCCAATGCGCTGGACACGAAACCGGTGGGAAGCATTTCGGTGTGCTGCTTGGTGTTGCCGCCAAATTCATCGTAGAAGGTGAAGAACTGGAAGCCGTAGCCACCCAAGACGCGCAAGTCAAAGTCGCCACCCAGGTTGAAGGAGAAACCGGCAAGTGCGGACGGAGCGTAAGAGAGGAACCAAAGTTCTTCGTCGTCCTTCGGGCTCTTGGTGTTCTTTTCGTCGTTGTCGTCTACGAAGGTATACTTCGGCTTGTCTTCAATCGTTCCAAACTGAATGGAATTGACTTCGAGACCGAGCCAAAGGGTAAACGGAATATCTGCTTTCCAGAACGGGGTGATGAGGGGCGACCACAAGGCGCCGACCGAGACCGGTATCGTAAGAAGCTTTGTGTCGATACCATCGTTAAGCAAAGTCTTCTCTTTATCTGCCTTAAATTTCAGATAAGCGGGTTCACCCTGTAAGTACAGCTGGGTACGCCAGTTGATTCTCTCAAAATCGGCGGCCTGAGAAGCCGCTGCCAATAAAGTCAGTGCAAGTAACAGTTTACGCATCAGTCTAAATTTAAATTTTCTTTTGCAATGTGGTACAAAAAGTGAAAACCAAAAACCCGTTTTTAGGGGCTTTTTTGTTGTTTTAGAAGGTCAAAACGAAACCGACGCCCAGTAAAAGGATTCCGGTGCCAAACAAGGTGCCGCCAATGATCATTTTCTTGTCGCCTTTGTCTACCAGTTCCTTGTTCTCGGCGGCCTTGGACTGGAAGTAATCTCCACCTGCCGCGGGGCGGTCCAAGTCCATCTTGATCTTGTCGGCGTCATCGTAGTCCAGGCTAGCCAGGTACATAAAGAGGGTGCCCAAGAAGAGGGGTGCGATCGAAGATCCCATGAGGGTCTTGCCGATAAAATGCTTCTTGCGCTGCTGCAACCATTCCTGTTGTGCCAACAATTCGCGCTGGTCGGTAATGGGGGTGAGCGCCACGTTGATGTTGGTGATTTCGGTGGGGGCGGCAAACACGGTGAGCGTGGTGTCCCTGAAGCCTTCCATGCGGAGCTGGACGGTTGAAAATCCCGGGTCGTAGATGGGGAATTTCTTGGGGGTGGCACCGATGGGTTTAGAAGTCTTGGTCACCTTGGCCGAACCGCCAAAGATGTAGGCGCCTTCGGGCTTGGTGTGAATCAAAAGTTCTGGCTTGACTCGCTTGAGTTTCAGGGAAACCTTGGCGGTGTCGCCGGGGAGCGGGTTGATGGTTGTCTTTGCACCCCACAGCTGGCGGTCTACGCCCCAGTAGGCGTAGACTTCGGTTTTGGCAGTGCTGGGAACTACGAAGGTGCAGGGGCTCTTGCAGATGTCTACGTTGCCCTTGGTGACAATGTTTGCACCTTCGGGATTGGTCTCCACGCGCACATAGCTCTTGTCGCTAGAGGTTTCGGCGGGAACGTGTTCCCCTTGAATGCGAAGGACGAAACGGTGGAGCTTGTCTTTAGAAAGTGCGTCTGTCAAAGCGTGGATTGCGGATAAATTAATTTGTGCCGTGTTGGTCTTGGCTTGGGTTGAATCGCCCAAGGTGTAACGCGACATTTGAATGGCGACAGAATCGGGAGTTCTTGCCGAGGTGATGCGGCCAATGTAGGCGGTGGCGGCCCCGTGTGCCTTCAGGGAATCCTTGATGCAGGCGGCATCGCTACAGAAGTCAAAGTCTTGGCGATTCACAAAATGAAGAGGCGTGCCTGATTCCTTGATCAAGCGGACCATCAGGTTTTCAATTTGTTCTGCCAGGTTGGATTCGGAATTGCGTCGCTCGAAAGAGACAAAGACATGCTTGCCTTCAACTGAATTCAAGACGGTGAGGTCGTGAGGGGCCGTTTCTATTTCGGCTTGGGAGGAATCTTGAACGAGGGAATCCTGTTCTGCGGTGCTTTGCACGACGAAATCTTGCGGTGGGACGGTTCCATTCAGAAGGTCGTTACCCTTTTCGTCGATAATGCTCTTGAAACGATTCTTGGGAATGCGGATGACCGTGAACTTGCCCTGGATCGTTCCTCCCAGGCTAACGGTGTCGTTCTGGACGCCCAAAAATTGGGCGGCCTGCTTGGTGCCGTTCACCAGTTCTACTAGGCTTGGGATACCTTCGTCTGCCCAAATGGCGCTGGCCCACAAGATTGCCAATGTCAGTATGAATTTTTTCATAAGGCCCTAGAATGATAAAATGAATCCGATAGAAAATAGTGCAGCGCCCGTTATGATTCCGGTGTAGGTAAAGCCCTTTGCCATCTTGGCGCTTTCGCGGTAATCAGAAAAATCGTCAAGTTTCTGCTGGAATCGGTCGGTGTCGATTGAAGAATTCTTGAGAGACTTTTTGCAATCCTTGGCCTTGTCAATTTCGTAGTAGGTGACGGCGCCTGCCACAAGGCCTGCGGCAAAGGGTATGAGTGAAATCTTCATGAGCCCTTTCCCGAAGTTCGCGCGTTTGCGCTTTGCAAGTTCGGACTGCTGCTTTTCCAGAAATTCTTCGTCGGGAATGGGCTTTTGAGAAATGATGATGAACGAGGTGTCCTTAGGCGACAGCGTCACGCGGAGGGTGGTGTCCATAAATCCCGGGTTGAAAAGGGATATCAGGACTTCGCTTGCCAGGGAGTCTTCGGAAAGTTCAATGATAGCGGGCGAAACGAAGTCCGGATTCTTGGCGTGGTTCGGACGGATTTCGTCGACGTAGATATCCGCGTTGCTCGGAATCGTGGATACATGCAACACCTTCGGGTCCGCAAAAACGCAGGCAATCATGCAAAGGATCAATGTGGTCAAAAGGCGCAACATATTAGAATCCCTCGTATGAATAGGGCCCCGAAATCAGTCGGTAACCGGGAGCGGCTTCGATGGTCCAGTAAATGTTGGGCAAAGCATTGTGGGCGTTGTCTTCGCCGACAATGGAAAGCTTGCATTTACTAAAGCAATTCTTGAAGAATTTGACAGTGGGCACGCTGTAATTGAAACTCAAGGTGTCGAAGTCCATAATGACTTGCAGCCTGGAAGCATTGATGCCGGAACCGTCATCGTAAATGTAGAAGGCGATGGAGTCGGAATTGAGAACCTGGTCGCTGACGGGTGCCACCTGGGGAGGCGTGCTGTCTCTGAAAACCACTGTGTCGGTGGTCAGCACGGTGTAGGCGGGGATGTCTACTACAAGACTTTCCCTGGCGTATTCCCTGCGGTATTTTTCTTCCAAAACCACCTTGAGACCGAACTGGGGCTTGATCTTTGTGCTCAACGTACCGACGGGCAAATCGTTAGTAAGAGTCTGCAGGGTATCGCCGTCTTTAGAAATCAGGTAGGCGGTGGTCTGCAGAATAGAATTGTCTCTGTAGCGATGGTAAAGGAAGGGTATTTTCAGGGTTGAAGTTTCTTCGAGAATCCTGGTGGAAAAGTGGAAAATGTCGGTGGAATCGCGGTATTCACGACCGCTCTCGCTTTTCACCAGTAGTTTTGCGCCCCAGTACAAGGTGAAGGAACTGTCGTAGGGACTGATTTCTTGTTGGGCGATAGAATCGTAGGTTTGAATGAGGGAACCCTTGAGGGTGGCGCTCTCATTGCAGTCTGTGATACCGAGGGGCTTGTTCCAAACGGAATCGCGCTTGTAAGACATGTAGATGATACAACGGGTCTTTTCCCACGGATCGATTCCGGTGACCTTCCATCGCAGCTTCAATTCTTGGTCGTCTTCAGGACTTGCCTGGTTGTATCCGTTAATCGGGGATTCCAGGGAAATGGCGTTGGGCGTGTTGACGTAGATTTTGAAGGTGGTGCGCAGGGTGTCGCCGAAGAGGTCGGTGGTTTCCAGGGAACCTTCGAATTCTCCGGGGTTCAAGAAGGTGTGACGGAAATAATTCAAGTTGTAGGTGCTTCCGTCGATTTTCCAAAGGAGGCCGTTGTAGTACTGCTGCAGGGATTCGTCGGTGTAAATGGATCCGCCCGCGGAGTAGCCTGCAAAGAATTTGATGGTCTGGCCCTGTTCGGCGTAAAATGTTTCGATAGGATCGTAGTAGTTGGCGATGTCGCCGCTAAAGCCGTCGGGTCCCACAAAAACGTATTGCTTGAGGGTGATCGGGTCCTTGTCAACAAGATGTTCGTCGCCGCAGGCAGCCAGCGCAAGGAGCATCGCTACAAGAGGGATGTACAAGAACTTAATCACTGAACACCTCCGTTAATGTGGCGTTGGGGCGGAGGTAGAAAGTTTTCCAAACCTTATTGTTGCTTTGATCGACGGCACCGACGAAAATCATCTTGCTGGCCCAGTTTTGGCTTGCGGATTCTTTGACGAAGGGAACATGCAGCGTGTCGTTTAAAAGAGTGAAATTCGGAACGTATTCGCCTTCGAAATAGACATTGATTTTAGTGGTCGGAATAGGGCCGCCGTGATCGTAAACGATAAAGTGCAGGGTGTCGGCGTAGTCCAGAGTATCGCTGCCGTTTAGGGATTGAATGCGGGGTGGGATTCTGTCTTGAAGGATGATGGAGTCCAGTTCAAGAACTTGGTCGGCTTTCAAGTTGAAATGGAGCGTGTCCGGCAAGAAGTCATCTGCGCTATCCACCGAGACAATCAGGTTGTACGCGCCTTTGCCCAAGGGGTGGATGTTGAAGTCTGCACTGGGGTCGCCTGAAAGTTGGAAGGAGGCCAGCTCGGCTTGCGAAGAATCCTGGAGGGTGACCCTGAAGTTGTATTTATTCTGGTCCGAATGAATGCAGACTGTGCCGGCAACGGCGTTTTGCCCGCTTTTTCCGTCGGTAAAGAACGAGGAGGTGAGTGATTCCTTGGAACGCTGGCCGAATTCATTGTAGGCGCTGACGGACCAGGAGTATTTCATCAATGGAGAAAGTTCCTTACGGCAGGTGAAGTTGGCCTGGCTCAACAAGGTGTCTACCAGGGTGTCTTTCCCGGCGTCCTGCAAGATGAAACGGAAGGAAATATCCCACAGGGAATCGGGATCGTCAAAGTTCCAGGCGAAACGGATGACGCTGTCGGGGTCGATGTTTTGCGTTCCTGCTGCAGGGATGAACGTTTCGGTGTCCATGATAGGCGGCGAGGCGACTGTGACGGTCAAGGTGTCGCTGAGGGTATCTCCGAAAAAGTCGATGAAGATGAAGGCGATTTTATGGACGCCGGGTTCGTTGATGTTCTTTTTAAAACTGTACTCGCTGGCAAAGTTGGCGCCGTCCATGGTCCAGAAGTATTGCCTGTTGCGAATGGACTTGGAGGGCGACACGCTCGTGAGGAAGATAAGGGAGTCCCCCGGCTGAATGGTGTCTGCCTTGGATTTTGCGGCATCGTTGTCGAAGGAGCGCGTGACGACGGCCGAAACCTCGATTTGTTGAGAGTTTTGGCTGTCGAACAGGTAGTCGTCGGAGCTAGTGCAGGCTAGGAGCGCCGCAAAGATTCCAAGGAAAACTGCCGATTTGAATAGATGCAAAATCATTTGGCCCCCAAGGTGTCGATGACAAAGAATTCCTTTTCGGGAATGGAATCTTTGTCGCCAAGAGAGTCTTCGACCAGAATGCGGTAGGTGTGTTTGCCTTGTGCAAAACCGGACTGGGAAATTTGCTGCAGTTCGCCTACGTTATAGCGGGTGCCGTCGATTTCAAGAACGTGGGACAAATGCTTGTCTTCGTCGCGGTCAGAAGATTGCCACGAGAAAAGAATGGGGGTATGAGTGTTGCCGTACAGGGTGTCGCCGTTTGCAGGTTTCGTTTTGGTCGAAATCAGGGGCGGGACGTTGATGGTAATCTGGAACGTGGTCTTGAGCTGGTTCTTTTCGCTGTCTTCGATGACCAACTTGTCGGGAATGTTTTCCTTGATTTTTTCGCTGGAGGCCATGTCGTCGGTGTTAATGGGGTAGGTCATACCCTTGCCGAGGATGTCGTTCCCTTTGTACCAGAAATACTTGATGTCGTTTTTGAAGTTGTCCGGATTGACTTCGGCAATCAGTTCGGCGTCTTCGTCAGAATTGATTTTGAGGGGTTCGCCCTTGGTCTCGTCGAATTGCTTTACCAGAACTTGGACGGATGTAATCTTGGGAGTGTCGCCAGGGGCCTCGGGGATGTCGAGACACGCCGAAAAGAGGCCCCCTGCCATAAGCGTAAGGCAAAGCTCCAAAACACTCCGCTTGTTCTTCTTCATAAAACTCACTCCGTCAAAGATAACTATATTCAATTGTATGAGTACCGAAAATTTCGAATATAAAACCGCAATGGAGCGTTTAGAGAGCATCTTGGAGCGAATTGACAATTCCGAGATGGAAATAGACGAATTGGCCGGTGCGGTACAGGAAGCTACCGAGCTTTTGCGCAAATGCCGCAAGATTCTGCTTGCTACTGAGAAGAATGTGCAAGAAGCCCTTTCGGGCCTTGACGGCGAAACGGAAGCCGAGGCTTAGGAATGGCTCAAGAATCCGTACCTGCAATGGAGGTTTCGGGACTTACGGTAAAGTTCCCGATTCGCGGCGGTGTCCTAGGCAAGGTCCAGAATTATTTTACGGCGGTCGAGAACGTCTCTTTTGTTCTTGAACCCGGAAAAATCCTTTCGATTGTGGGGGAGTCGGGCTGCGGTAAGTCGACTCTCGTCAAGTCCTTGGTGGGGCTTGTTCCCATGGACTCCGGCGAATTCAAACTTTTTGGCGAGCCTGTTGTTAAGGGCCGCATTGCCGGGAAAAATTCCGGAGGCGAACGCCGGGTTTCTGACCTGGTGCAGATGATTTTCCAGGATCCCTTCAGTAGTTTGAATCCGCGGCAGACTATCGCCGAAATCTTGACGGCGCCGCTGCTTGCACGCGGCGTGAAGGTCGCAGATGCGGAAGCGCGTGCAAGAGAACTTTTGGAACGGGTATCCTTGCCTGTCGAAGCTCTCCAAAAGTTCCCCCACGAGTTCTCGGGAGGCCAGCGGCAGCGACTCTGCATTGCCCGCAGTTTAATGGTGAAACCGAAAATCCTCTTGTGCGATGAAGTCACCAGCGCCTTGGACGTTTCGGTGCAGGCGCAGATTCTGCATTTGCTCGATGACTTGCGCAACGAATTCGGACTGTCGATTGTATTTATCAGCCATGACATGCAGGTGGTTCGCGCCTTGAGTGACGATGTGCTGGTGATGTATTTTGGCCATATTGTGGAACGGGGGGCTGCAGATGTTGTTCTAACTAACCCCCAGCACGAATACACCCAGAAACTTCTTGCTAGCGTGCCCACTATAAAGAGAAATGGGAAAAAAGATTAATTGCTATATTAGCCCGTAATCGGAGAAAAATATGAAAAGATCCATCGTTATCACCGGCGGCGCAGGCTTTATCGGAAGCCACGTGGTTCGCCTCTTTGTGAATAAGTATCCTGAATACAAGATTATCAACCTCGACAAGCTGACTTATGCGGGCAACCTTGCAAACCTCAAGGATATCGAAGACAAGCCGAACTACAAGTTCGTGAAGATGGATATCTGCGATTTTGATGCTTTCTATAAGCTCATGCAGGACGAAAAAGTCGACGGCATCATTCACCTGGCCGCCGAAAGCCACGTGGACCGCTCCATCAAGGACCCGTTCACTTTCGCCAAGACGAACGTGATGGGTACTCTCGCCCTGCTCCAGGCCGCAAAGCTCTACTGGGAAAGCCTCCCCGAAAAGTACGAAGGCAAGCGCTTCTATCATATTTCGACTGATGAAGTTTATGGCGCCCTCAAGATGAATCACCCGGAAGGCATTACGCCTCCGTTCACCACGACGGCTTCCAGCTCCGAACACCACTTGGCTTACGGCGACGACTTCTTCTACGAAACGACAAAGTACACGCCGCACAGCCCGTATTCCGCCAGTAAGGCTGGTTCCGACCACTTCGTTCGCGCGTTCCACGACACCTACGGCATGCCGACCATCGTGACGAACTGCAGCAACAACTACGGTCCGTACCAGTTCCCCGAAAAGCTGATTCCGCTCTTCATCAATAACATTCGCCACAAGAAACCGCTCCCGGTTTACGGCAAGGGAGAAAACGTCCGCGACTGGCTCTTTGTGGAAGACCATGCCCGCGCTATCGACGTGATTTTCCATAACGGCAAGATCGCCGAAACCTACAATATCGGTGGCTTCAACGAATGGAAGAACATCGACATTATCAAGGTCGTCATCAAGACCGTCGACAAGCTCCTCGGCCGCGCCGAAGGTGAAGACATGAACCTCATCACCTATGTCACAGACCGCCTGGGACACGATGCCCGCTACGCCATTGACTCCACCAAGCTCCAGAAGGAACTCGGCTGGGAACCGAGCCTGCAGTTCGAAGAAGGCATCGAGAAGACGGTGCGCTGGTACTTGGACAACCAGGAATGGCTCGACAACATCACGAGCGGCGATTACGAAAAGTATTACGAAAAAATGTACGGAAATAGATAATGGGAAAATTCAATTTCATTAAAACATCTATTGAAGGTGTGACGATTGTTGAACCGACGGTCTATGGCGACCATCGCGGCTACTTTATGGAAACCTACAACAAGGCTGAATTCGACGCTGCCGGTTTGAATATGGTTTTCGTACAAGATAACGAATCCAAAAGCAAAAAGGGCGTGCTTCGCGGTCTTCATTTTCAGAAGAAGAACCCGCAGGGCAAACTTGTTCGCGTCATCGAAGGTGAAGTTTTTGACGTGGCCGTAGACCTGCGCAAGGGTAGCCCCACGTTCGGCAAGTGGGAAGGCGTTACGCTTTCTGCCGAAAACAAGAAGCAGTTCTACATTCCCGAAGGTTTTGCCCACGGTTTCGTGGTGCTCAGCGAAACGGCGACTTTCGTGTACAAGTGCACCCGCCTCTATGATCCGAAGGATGAAGGCGGCCTGATGTGGAATGACCCCGAAATCGGCATCGAATGGCCGGTGGGTAATGGCTTTGAACCGCTGCTTTCTGAAAAGGACACAAAGAACCCCGCTCTTAAGGATTTGGGCTTTGCGTTTGAATTGTAAGAATTTTCTAATTTAAAGCCGATGAAACACATTCTTGTTGTATGTACCGGTAATATTTGCCGCAGCCCCACGGGTGAATATTGCCTTAAGAAGGAATTGGGGCCTGATTTTGAAGTCATGAGTGCTGGTCTTGGCGCCTTGGTGGATCACCCGGCGCACGAACTCAGCCAAAAAATTGCTCTTGAACACGGTATCGATATGAGCGCACACCGCGCTCGTCAGATTAATCTGGATATCCTTAAGTGGGCTGACCTCATCCTGGTGATGGAAAATGGCCACAAGATGGAATTGTTGCACCGTTATCCGTGGCTCGAAGGCAAGGTTTTCCGTTATGGCGAACCGCAGCGGGTGGATGTTCCCGACCCGTATCGCCGTCCTGAAAACGCTTTCGTGTTGGCGTGGAATTTTATCTCTAAACTGACCCCGTACTGGGTGGAAAAAATCAAACAAAGCGAAGGCCAGGCTTAAACTGGCTAAAAGGGTTAATTTATGAAGAAAATGAGTTTGGGTCTTGGCCTTATTGCCGCTGCTCTCTTGAGCGGCTGCGCACTCGGACCGCAAATGCAGATGACTCTTCCGGGTGATTCTGCTGAATACAATGGCATGAAGGTTCGTATTCATGACATTGGCGAAGGTGATCTGGGCAATGGCGTGGCAATCGCTGATAGCGGCAGTGCCGACAATTTTGGCGACTTGAAGGAACTCATGGTGGATTCCCTGCCTGAACTGGAATACCGTATTGGACCTCTGGACATGGTCCAGGTCGTGGTGTGGGAACATCCGGAACTGACTTCTCCGATGGGTCAGTACCAGCCGGCTGGTCAGAAGGTGACCACCGACGGTAAGCTTTTCTACCCGTATGCCGGTGAACTCCAGGCGGCAGGTCTTACTGCCCAGGAACTCCGCGCCGAAATTACCAAGCGTCTGTCTGACAAGATCTTGAACGATCCGCAGGTTGATGTCCGCGTGACGGGTTACCATAGCCGCAAGATGTCCGTGTCTGGTGCCGTTACAAGACCGGGTTACGTTTCTTTCAATGAAAACCCGATGACGCTTCCCGACGTGATTGCCAGTGTGGGTGGCTTTGCCAAGGAAGCCGATCCGTCCTTGATGCAGCTCCGCCGTGGCGACAAGGTTTACACCATTAACTACCTCGATGCCTTCAAGGCAAACTTGCCGCTTGAACGCATTATGGTCAGGCCGGATGACCAGGTCTTTGTTCCGTCGCTCTCTGAAACCCAGAAGGACCAGAAAGCCTACATTATGGGTGAAGTCGGAAGACCGGGCATTATCAACATCTATAACGGAAAGTTGACGCTTGCCGAAGCCTTGGCTTCTGCCGGTGGTCTGCAGGCCCTGAACGCTACGGCCCGCGGAATTTACGTTATCCGTAATACGTCTGACAAGCAGATTGACGTGTTCCAGCTGAACGCGAAGAACGCAATGGCCCTTGCCATGGCAGACCGCTTCCAGTTGAACGCTCGCGATGTCGTTTATGTTGACGCTTCCGAACTCGCTACTTGGAACCGCCTTGTCAGCTTGATCTTCCCGTCTGTTAACATGGTTTACTATGGCGCTTTGGCTGCTCATGAAGTTCATGTGGTCAAGGATGACTATACACCCGATGATAAATAAGGTGCGCTAAATTATGATTAACCTGATTCTTTGTGGTGGTTCGGGCACGCGCCTTTGGCCCGTGAGCCGTTCCCTGATGCCCAAGCAGTTCGCCCCGCTCTTTGACGGACAGTCCCTGTTCCGCAAGACCGTGGTCACGAACTCCGCTGTTTGCGAATCCCAGTTTATCGTTTCCAATGCCGACCAGTTCTTCTTGGCCAAGGATCAGCTGGAAATGGAAGGCATGACTGGCAGCAAGTTCCTTCTGGAACCCGTGGGTCGTAACACCGCCCCCGCTATTGCCCTCGCATGCCTGACGATGGCTCCTGAAACCATCGTGCTGGTGTCTCCTTCGGATCACGTGATCCGCAAGAAGGAAGAATACAAGAAGGTCCTGCTCCGTGCCGAGGAACTGGCGAAGGCCGGCAACTTGGTGACGTTCGGCATTACGCCTACTAGCCCCGAGACGGGCTACGGCTACATCGAAGCCGATGGCGAAAACGTAAAGCGCTTCGTGGAAAAGCCTGACCGCGCTACCGCCGAAAAGTACCTGCTGGCGGGCAACTTCTACTGGAACAGCGGTATCTTCTGCTTTACCGCAAAGACGTTCCTCGCCGAACTGGGCAAGTACTCCCCGGAAATGCTCGCCGCCGCGAAAAAGGCCCTTTCCAATGCGGCCGTTGAAGAAGGCGAACCCATCCGTATCGACCGCGACGACATGATGGCTATTCCGTCGAATTCCATCGACTATGCCGTTATGGAAAAGTCGAACAAGGTGAAGGTGGTCCCGAGCGATATCGGCTGGAGCGATCTCGGCAGTTTCGACAGTCTTTATGGTGAATACCAGCACGACGCTAACGGCAACAATGTGAACCCGCGTCACATTGCCGTGGATTCCAAGAATTCCCTTGTGATGGGCGGTCAGCGTACCATCGCGACGATCGACCTCGACAAGATGCTCATCGTCGATACCCCGGATGCCCTCCTGGTCGCTCCGCTCAGCAGCAGCCAGAAGGTCAAGAAGGTGGTGGAAGAACTCAAGGAACGCGGCTCCGACCTCATTAACGTGCCGCAGACCGTGAGCCGCCCGTGGGGAACGTATTCCGTGCTGGAATCTACCGAACGCTACAAGATGAAGCGTATCGTGGTGAAGCCGGGCAAGCGCCTCAGCCTGCAGAAGCACCTGCACCGCTCGGAACACTGGGTGGTCGTAAGCGGTACCGCTACGGTGACTGTTGGCAAGAACGTTTTCTACGTTCGTCCGAACGAATCGACCTATATCCCGGTGGGTGAAGTTCACCGCCTGCAGAACGAGGGCAAGCTCCCGCTGGTCATCGTTGAAGTCCAGGTGGGCGAATACACCGGCGAAGACGACATCATCCGCGTCGAAGACGACTTCCACAGAAACTAGTGAAATTAGTCAAAAAAAGAAAGTGATGCCGGACTTGTTCCGGCATTTTTTTTAACCGTCACAGCCCACTGTCTACTTGTACTTTCGCTTCGCTCAAGTACCAAATGCTAGCCTCGGTCATGTCCAAGCAAGCTTGATCGCGACACTTGACTTACGCATTTGTCTTACTTCCTACTACTTACTATATTTCTAGCATGAGCGAAAATCTTGTACATACGGTTCGTGCGCGAACCATTGAAATGGAATACGCCCGTATCGGTTCGGGTCCTAAGCCCCTGATCGTGATTCCGGGGCTTTCGATCAAGAGTGTTATGAAGTCTGCGGCTTCATTAGAAGGCCCGTTCAAGATTTTCAAAGACAATTATACTCTCTATTTTTTCGACCGTAAAAAAGAGGCGAAACCTGGATATTCCTTGCCCGAAATGGCTGATGACCAGGTGACGGTTTTGAAGGCCTTGGGCCTAGAAAAGGTTGATGTCTACGGCGTGTCCCAGGGCGGCATGATTGCGCAGTATATGGCAATCCGCCATCCTGAAATCGTGAACAAGTTGGTGCTCGGTTCTTCAACTTCGAAAGCGGAACCGTTGCAGATTACGACAATCCAGAATTGGGCGCGCCTTGCGCGGGCCCGCGAAGCGACAACGCTTGTAAATAGCTTTATAGACGACTGCTTTAGTGAAAAGTTCGCTGCCCGTTACCGCAGGGCGTTGCTTGCGCTGTATAAGGAAATTTCTGACGAGGAACTAGATCGCTTTGCCATTTTTGCCGATGCCTGCGATTACGTAGACACCTACAATGACCTCGGCAAAATTAAGTGCCCGGTGCTTGTGCTTGGGGCGGGTAAAGACCTTGTGACCACTCCCGAAGCGTCTGTCAAATTGGTGGAAAAACTCAAGGCAGAAGGCGTTCCTTGCGAATCCCATATGTACGAAGATTGCGGTCACGCCGTCTTTGATGAATTGCCCGAATACAAGAATCGAATTTTTGAGTTCCTGGAACGTTAAATTCTGAGAGTCTCTATGGATCCGGTAACAGGTGCAGTTAAACCACGTTATGCCTTTGTCGATTTGGCTAAAGGCATTTGCATTATGCTGGTGGTGTGGCATCATGTGGTCAGTACCTGGGGCCTTGAAACATACCCCCTTAAAGAAACGGTTTCCACTTTTAGAATGCCTTTGTACTTCTTTTTGTCGGGACTATTCTTCAAGGAGTATGCGGGATTCTTTGATTTTTGCCGCCGTAAGATCAACAAGCTTTTGATTCCGTTTGCGTTCTTTTTTGTGACGCTTTCGTGTATTTTCCCGTTTGTGTTGCATTACCTGCATTTGCGGGCAAATCCCGGTGCGGCCGTATGGTATTCCTTTGTATGGAAACAGGCTTTCCCGAATATTCCGGTGTGGTTTTTGCTGAGTCTGTTCTGGACGAACCTGTTGTTTTACGGGCTGTACCTAGTTACGAAAAAATGGGCCGCCAAAAAGTTTCCGCGTCATACGACAAAGGCTTTGGTGGTGCTTTCGGTGGCAGTCGGTTTGATGGGCTTTTTCTTGGGCCGCTACAACATTAAACTTCCGCTGTTCTGGGCGTCGTCTTTAGCGTCTATTCCTTACTTTTGTGCAGGGCATGTGGCTTACCGCTATACTAAACTTTTGGCACCGAATCGATTTGACCGCTGGAATATTCCATTCGCCCTTTTGTGCTTTGGAGTGGCGTTCCTGTTTACCTTTAATGCGCCGCCGGATTCCGTCAGCTACGTGAGCAACCGTTATTGGCTCCCGATATGGAGCGTATACTTGTGCGGACTTCTTGGAACTCTTGGAGTGCTGTTCCTGTCGAAAGCGATAGGGAAAATCCCGCTGGTGTCTTATTTTGGCCGGTATTCCATTATGGTTCTCGTGACCCATGGATGGGTGCAGTGGAGCATCATCAAGATTTTGCGAGATTTCCATGTGCATTGGCCAAGGCCCGTAGCGCTCGCCTTTGTTTTTGTGGTGACTATGTTGCTGTACCTCGGCATTATCCCGCTCATGAAGCGCTTCTTGCCTCACGTGACTGCACAGAAAGACGTGCTTTAGCCTTTTTCGTTGCAATTTTGTATATTCTCCGTTGTAAAATTTGATTTTTTGCGTTTTTTCGGAGATTTTATGGATATTGGCGCGTTACATTTTCAGAATCCCGAGGCCTTTTGGCTCTTACTTTTGATCCCTGTTTTAGTCGGATGGTACATCTATCGTGAACACCGTCGCAAGAGTACCATCAAGTTTCCGGCTCTTTCGATTGCCAAGCGCGCAGTCCCCAGCCGTCGCGTCAAATTCCGCCACATTGTGCCCCTTTTGCGTTTGGCTGCTCTCGCTTGCTTTGTGGTGGCGCTTGCCCGCCCGCAGAACGCCATGGAAGTGGAATACACTTCGACCGATGGCGTCGATATCATGCTTGCTCTTGACGTTTCGGGCTCCATGGGTACGCTCGACATGCTTACTCGTATGGAACAGGCGAAACTTGGCGTGATGAATGCCGAACGCATTCTCAAATCCGGCGATTACTGGAAATATAGCCGCCTAGGTTATGCCCAGCAGGTGATTGCGGATTTTATCCAGAAACGCCATAGTGACCGAATCGGTCTTTCCGCCTTCGGTTCCCGCTCGGTGACCCAGTGCCCCTTGACGCTGGATTACGGTTCCTTGCTTGAAATTTTAAGAGCTACCGATGACCTTGCCCGCGATTCCATTATGAATAGCCGCACGGCAATCGGTGATGGCCTGATGAACGCTCTAGCTCGTTTGCAAAAGTCCGAAGCCAAGTCCAAGGTGGTGGTGCTCTTGACCGATGGTCGTGACAATGCCAGCGTAGTGCCGCCGATGCGTGCCGCCGATGTGGCGCAGTCCCTCGGTGTTAAAGTCTACACGGTGGGCGTGGGCAAAAAGAGCGGAAAGATTCTTGCGTTCCAGCAGAATCCCTGGACAGGCGATATCTCTTGGGGCGAACGCGACATTACGCCTGAAGAAGGCATCGACGAAGGGGTGCTCCGGTCTGTGGCTCAAAAGACGGGTGGCCGTTTCTACCGTGCCGAAAACAAGGAAGAACTCGAAAAGATTTATTCCGAAATCGATGAACTCGAAAAGACGGAAATTGAAACGGTGGCTTATGCCCGCTACGCTGAAAAGTTCTACCCCTGGCTTTTGGTGGGCGCCTTGTTGATTTTGCTTGAACTGTTGCTTGCGAATACGCGCTTTGTGCGCATCCCGTAATGGAGGCTTTAGATGCGATTTGCTGAACCGATGTTTTTGTGGGGACTGTTCACGCTCCCGTTGTTTGCGCTCCTTTTTGTGTATGCTTACCATCGTCGCAAAAAGCTGGCTGCACGATTTGTTTCGCTTTCCATGTTGCCGAAGCTTTCGACGTCGGTGTCGCCCTGGCGCCGCTTAGCCAAGGTGACGATTCTACTGTTTGCGATTGCCTTCTTGTTTGTGGCCCTTGCCCGCCCGCAGTGGGGCCGTAAAATGGAACATATCGAACGCCGTGGCCTTGACTTGGTGCTGTTGCAGGATATTTCGCTTTCAATGCTTGCCGAAGACATCAAGCCGAACCGCTTGACCCGTAGCCGTCATGAAATTTCGGCGTTTTTGGAATCGCTTTCGGGCGACCGTGTGGGCCTTGTGGCGTTCTCGGGCGAAGCCCAGGTGATGGTGCCGCTGACTCTCGATTATGGTACCGTGCAGATGATGCTTAGGGAACTGACTCCGGGCTGGCTCATGCCGGGTACGAACCTCGAAAAGGCAATCCGCAAGGGCATGGACCTTTACAAGAATTCAGGAAGTGCGGGGCAGTACTCCGTCATGATTCTGATGAGCGATGGTGAAGAACTCGAAGCCGCTGCCGTGAACGCCGCCAAGGAAGCTGCCGAAATGGGAATCCGCATCTATACGATTGGTATCGGCTCTCGCGAAGGCGTGCCTATTCCTGTGCATTCTAAAAACGGTGAAGTCGCTTATAAGAAGGACATGCAGGGAAACATTGTGACGACCCGTTTGGAAGACGGAACGCTGCAAGAAATCGCTAGCGTGACCGGTGGACTTTATTTCTATGCGAGCCCGGGTGAATTCCAGCTGCAAAAGGTGCTGAGCGAAATTGCAAGCCTCGAGAAAAAGGAGCAGGCTTCTGACCGTATGGAAAATTATCAGGACCGCTACCAGATATTCCTGGGTCTTGCGGCGCTCCTTTTCCTGATCGAAGCTTTGGTGTCCGAAAGGGGCCGAAAGCGTCGTGCTGGAGCGGGCCGATTCAGCTAAAAAAAAGTAAAATTTTTTTACTGTGATTTGCACACTATTTGCACGCTAGTTTTAAAATGCAAATTTCTTTTTAGGTGTATTTTTACACCTTTTTTGCTATTATTCTAGCAGGTGTGGTAAAATAGGGTGAATTCGTCCCGAATCGCCTCATTTTTTCAGGAACGTTTGGTTTTTGTTCATCCATTTTTACACAAAAATTCGCTATTTTGCGATTGATTAAAGTAAATTTTGGCTGAAAAATAAAAAGTAAACCACGGAGTCCCTATGCTCGACCTATTAGCCGTCCAATCCGGCACCGCCAATGCCACTCTCATTACGTTGGCGTACACCTTGATCCTCACATTTATCCTTTCCTCGGTGATTGCCTGGACCTACGAAAAGACCTTCCTTGGTTTGTCGTATTCTAGAAACTTTGTGCAGGCGATTGTGCTGAGTGCCGTGGTTGCTGCAACGGTGATGCAGGCTATCGGCGATAACGTGGGTCGCGGTCTCGGTATGATGGGTGCTCTTTCCGTGGTTCGCTTTAGAACGAGCTTTAAGGATCCGCGCGACATTATGTTCGTGTTCGCGTCGCTGGGTGCCGGTATCGGTTGCGGTGTGTATGCCTGGGGCGCTGCCGTGGGTGGCACGATTGCCTTTAGCGCGGTTGCCTTCCTCCTTTCCCGTACGGGGCTTGGTACCAAGCATTTCTTTGACGGTATGCTCCGTTTTGCGCTCCCCAACGAAGCCAAGGTCCGTGGCCAAATTGAAGACATCATGAAGTCTAGCCTCAAGACGTTCATCTTGATTACGATGCGCGAAGTCGACGGCGGTGCTCGCCTTGACGTCGCTTACCAGATTCGCCTGCGTGCCACTCATCCGGCTGCAGAAATCCTGAGCGAACTCTCTAAAATCGAAGGCATCTCGGACGTGCAGTTCATGATGCAGGACGCCACGACGGAAATGTAAGGGAGACGGTATGAACAAGCTTAGCGATATGCTCGAAAATTTTTGGAACACGCATAAGAGTAACGCCGGCGTTGCTTACGTTTACGGTCACAAGCTTTCCCTTGCCTGGATTCTTTGCGTCATCATTGCCATTATTCTTGGCTACATGTATCAGGGCAAGATTGCAACTTTCCAGGGTATTGCAGAAGCCGCCGAAACAACCATTAGCGTGCCGAGTCCCACCGAAGTGGTCAAGGTGCATGTGATGCCGGGTCAGGCAATCAATGCGGGCGATACCATCGTGGAACTCAACCGCCCGGACCTCACGCTCCGTATTGCCGAAGTGACTCGCGAATTGGACGCTAGCGAAGGTCGTAGCAACCTGTCTGCCGCAGACATCGACCAGAAGGTCGCCGCAGTCAAGGCCGACCTTGCCACGAAGACGCTTACGCTCAAGTCCGAAATCAACAGACTCGAAAGCGAATACAAGAAGAACAAGGAAATCGCTTCCAAGCTCAAGAGCCTCAAGAATTCGAATTCTGAAGCCGACGGCAACGACGCCATGGCCATGCAGATTAAGGGCCTCAAGAATGAACTTGCCGTTGCCAACGCCAACGCCAACGAACAGATCAAGCTTCTGCGCAGCAGCAACCGCTTGCAGAAGGATGCTGGCAAGAGCGAAGTCGAAAACCTGAAGAAGGAACTCGAAGAACTCCAGAAGCAGCAGGAAGAACTCATCCAGATTGCCAAGGAAAGCTGGGTCGTGGGTTCCGTGAACGTTCATGACGGCGAAAAAGTGTCTAGCTTTGCTCCGATCGTTACCCTCACTCACAAGTCTCCGACGCTGGTTCGCGGTTACATCCACGAAAGAATGTACCAGCGCATGGATATTGGCGAAACCGTTAAGGTGATGCCGCTGGGCGCTACGGGTAAGCCGGTGAAGGGTAAGGTGGTCGGCCTTTCCAGCCGCATCGTGGAATTCCCCATGCGTATGTGGAAGATGCCCGAAATGCCGATTCACGGTCGCGAAGTCATTATCACGATTCCCGCCGAAAATTCGTTCCTTCTTGGCGAAATGGTGACCATCTCCGAATAGTTTGATTTATGAAAAAATCCGCTCTTGTATCTTTGCTTGCCGTCGCTCCTTTGATGGCCGCCCCTTTGACTTGGGAAACGCTTATCCAGTCTGCGGACCAGGATGTGCGTTATCAGGCTTCTCAGAAGCGCGCAAACATTGCGACCTCCCGCAGCACCAAGTTGTGGGACAAGCTTGAACTCCGTTACAAACTCGATGGCTTTAGCTTTGCTCAGCATGATTTTGAACTTCGCATGACGCCGAAGGCTTTTGGCGAAGGCTCTGCCGACCGCGCCCACTACGAAGCCCAGATGGCGTACGCAAACGCCCAGCTGGCCGAAGACCGTGGCATTCTCCTGTACGACCGTTACGAACGCGGCATCCATTACCTGATGCGCAAGCGTATCAATGCGTTGAACCAGGAACTTTACCAGATTAATGCCGACCGTATCGAAGTGCTGCACCTCAAGTCGGGTTCCCCTAACTTCAATCCGCAAGACTTGATGTCTGCTCTTGAAAAGGAAGCCTCGATTCGTGCAGCCCTTATTAGCGATTCCATTTCGCTCCAGAATTCCGAACGGAAACTGCGCGTCTGGATTCCGGATTTTGATAGCGTTGAACTGGATACTTCTTGGCTTCCGAAAATGGAAGATATTCAAGCCTGGTTGAATGACGGCGTCGAAGTGAACGAAAAGTTCCCGCAGGTTGCAATGGCGAAGGGCAAGATGGATTCCGAAAAGGCCAGAGCCAAGCAGGATTTGGCTAGCCGCCACGATTACATTTCGCACATCGGTATCGGTTACTCCATGAAGATTGAATCCTTGATGAAAAAGTACAAGGACATGGGTTATTCTGATTTGTGTACGAAAAACGGCGAATACTACGACGAGGCCGCCTGTCAGGACTGGCTGACAAACGCCGTAGACGAAGAAACCGCACGTATTGACAACACATATTCGATTCAAAGGGAAGTGGCAGACAAGGATAATCGCCTTACCCGTGACAAGTTCTATGCAACGCTTGCCATTAAGCTCCCGTTCTTCGATAGCAACAAGGATAACAGCCTGCGTAACCAAGTGGCCGACCTCGATGCCGAAGGCGACTATATGCAGAAATCTCGCGACGTGAGCGTGAAGGTGAATCGCCTTGCTGAACAAATTAACGGTTTCCTTGCCCAATGGAAGGTTCAGAAGGATTTTGCAGACAAGGTAAAAGCAGGCAACATCTTTGAGCAGTTTGCCAAAGACGCCGGTTCTGATCCGCTGCTTTTGCTGCGTGCCCGCGAATCCGCTGTCGAAAGTGAACTGAATGCGGCTAAGCTCGAAACCGACATTTACGACCTTTATCTTGAACTGTTGCAGTATGCAGGCCAGCTTTCTAAGGAAGGCGTGCAGAACCATTTAGTCGGGGGACTTAAGTAGTATGGCCGAAGCCCGCGGATTTAGCCTTCTCGAAAGGTTCGAACTCAAGTACCACATTCCTGTGGAATGGGCGGACCGTATCGGCGCATTCCTTGCTCCGTACTGCGAAGAAGACTATTACTCAAAAATTACCCCGGGCGGATTCTACTGGATTACGAACCTCTATTTGGATTCGCCTTCTTGGACGTTCCTCGGCTGGAAAAAGAAACAGCTGTTGGACCGCTTCAACATGCGCATTCGCACCTATGGCGAACACCCGGCACAAGACGGGACGTTCCATTTCGAATGCAAGCGCAAGATCAAGAACATTTGTTACAAGAGCCGCGGAACCATCAAGGGCATTAACCCGGGCGAAGTCTGGCACATGAAACCCGAAGACTGGCCGTGCAAGGGTGAAAAAGACCGCATGTACGTCAAAGATTTCTTGTACAAGACGGAACTCTATAATGCGCACCCGCGCCTTTTGACGCAGTACAAGCGTCGCGCCTGGTTCGGACTCCGCGAAGAATATTCCCGCGTGACGATTGATACCGGCATGCGTTTCCGCGAAGAAAACGGTTTTGATTATACGGTGGATCCGCACTACATGCATTCGACTGGCATTCCTAGGTTTTTCCAACCGGGTTGCGATGCTGTGCTTGAACTCAAGTGCCCGTGTTCGCAGGTGCCGTACTGGATGTTTGACTTAATCAAGTTCTTGAACTTGAAACATGGTGCATTCTCTAAATTCGGCAATGCCGCTGCCGAATGGAAGCGAGTTTACGAAAATCCGCGTCGATTCAAGACTCCGTACTGGACGAAGCTTGCCGTTGGCGCTGGCGAAAATTATTAAAATAGAAGAAAGTTTTTGCGAGGATACCTCTATGGATATCAAAAAAATTCTTATGGCAGGCTCTGCAGTAACCGCAATGGTCCTTGCCACCTCTTGCTCCAGTGACAAATCTACGGAACCGGATCCTGTCGATCCGACCGTTTCTTCGTCTTCAGAAGGTGGTGCGAATCCTGACCCGACTTCGTCTGCTGAAGGTTCAGTGACGGTTTCTTCTAGCAGCGTTAGCGGTGATAATCCTCAGCCGGAACTCTCCTCTGCTGCTGAAGTCGTTGATTCTTCTGTCACCCAGATGGCTATTACCGAAATCATGTATAATGCGGCCGATGGTTCTGCTTTGGAATGGATCGAAGTGACTATCCAGAGCGGTCCGGATATTGCTAGCATGCTTGCTTCGCAAATGCGTTTGGATGGTGCTCTTTCCTTTACGTTCCCGAATGAACCCCTTAAGATGGGCGAATACATTGTCGTGACGAACGACAAGGAATTGTTCATGCAGACTTATCCCGATTTCCAGGGCCGTCTCTATGGTCCGTGGGATAATGATCCGAAGACTGGTACCGTGGCAAAGCTTTCGAATGAAGGCGACGTGATTGACGTGAAATTGCTGGGCGAAGGTGACGTGAGCTGCTCTTACAGCATGGAACCGCCTTGGCCGTCTCTTGCCAACGGCAAGGGCCGTACGCTCGTGTACAAGGGCGGAAACGCTGCCCAGGCAACCTCTTGGGGTGCAAGCAAGGCGATGAACGGTAATCCGGGTGTGGGCAACGATGAATGGCTCACGACTTCGAATATTCGTTTGAACGAAATCATGCCGACGGCCACAGGTACTGATGCCTGGGTGGAACTCTACAATGCGGGCAGCGCCGATGTCGATGTGACCGGTTGGGTTTTTGAATCCAAGATCCGTAAGGAAAAGCTCACGATCAAGGCCGGTACGGTTCCTGCAAAGGGTTACCTTGTCTTGAATGCAACAACTGACTTTGTCGATAGCGAAGGTGCTGCAAAGGAACTGATCGTTGGCGATGTCGGTGGTTCTTACTACCTGTATGGCGCCACTGAAGGTGATGAATCCAGCTTGCTCTTGCCGTCTAGTAAACTTTCGAGCGGTGTCATTGACTTGAGCGATGGCTCTACGGCTCAGGGCGCACTCGTGCAAGCTACGCCGGGTGCTGCCAACGCAGCTCTCTATATCGGTTCTCTGGTCATTAGTGAAATTCACTACCACCCGAACGAAGACGACTTGAACGATGTCGAATTCTTGGAACTCAAGAATTTGTCTGAAACGCCCATTACACCCTTCGAAACTCTCTCTAACGGAAACAGAGGTTGGAAGGTTGAAGGTATTAACTTCGAATTCGCCAAAACGGACGTGATTCCGGCAAATGGCATTGTGGTGCTGTTCCCGGATTCCTTGCAGACTGCATTGGGTGCAGATAAACTGCGTACGCGTTATTCGATGGACGCTAGCGTGGTAATCGGCTTCTATAGCGGTAAGCTTTCTAACCGCGGTGAAACCATTGCTGTCAAGAAGCCTTATTTCTACCAGGAAGACCATAGCAATCCGCTCAATAGCCAGTGGTACTACGATTGGTCCGATGCTACGCTCTATAGCGATAAGTGGAGCGGCAATGGCGTTGACTACAAGCGCGCGGACGGTTTCGGCTACAGCTTGCAGCGTAAGGACTTTACCACGATGGGTTATGAAGCTGCTGCATGGACGGCGGCTGAACCCACTCCCGGAAAGTAAAATTATTTAATTGCTTTTATAGCATAATAGTCACCTTTATAGGGTGGCTTTTTTTGTTTTAATTATTTATTTTTACAATGTATGAAAAAGAGTTTGTTATTGGGTATTGCAGCGAGTGCTGCCGTTTTTGCCGCGCCCATTTCGCTGTCGGATGCGATTGCGATGGCAAAGGCGAACAATTCGCAGATCAGGGCCGAAAAGGCTAAGGTCGATATGGCTGAAAGCGGTCAGACGGAGGCACGCTCCCGTTTTATGCCCCAGTTGTCTTTGACTGCCAGCGTTACAAAAATCAACGATCCCATTTACATTGACTTGGGTGAAATACAACAGGCTATGAGTGGGCTTGCCGGCGGAATTGCTACGGTTGGCCCGGCGGCGGTGTATTCCAAGGCCTATATCGATGCCTACAACAAGGCTCAGGCCGGTTACGAACAGGCTTATGCCGGGGCCATGGCGCAGGGATTGACCGAAGCCCAGGCGAATGCGTTTGCTCAAGAAAAGGTTGGTGGTACTGCGCAGGAGATTGCCCAGCAGACGGCAGACAAGTATGCGGCCGAAACGCAACAAAAGCTAGATGCGGCCCAGACAAAGATCGACGATGCCGATTTCCGCATGAAGGTGCAAGACGATGTTTTCTTCAACGCGCGCCTGACGGCTATTTGGCCGATTTTTACGGGCTTCAAAATCTATTCTGCTTACGATGCCGCTAAAGAAAACGTGAATGCCAAGAAGGCTGCGTTTGATATGGCGCAGAATACCATCTTGATGGATGTGGCGACCAAGTACTTTACGCTCCGCCTGGCCGAAGAACTGACGGTGTTGCGCGAAAGCACCAAAAAGAACTTGGAAGAACATTTGGCGCGTTCCAAGAAACTGGAAGAAGGTGGCCAGATCAGCAAGGCGGAACGCCTGCGTGCCGAAGTGGCTTTAGCTGAAGCTGAAAACGCTTTGGAAGATTCTTACCGTGACCAGACTCTTGCACGCCTTGCGCTTGCAAGCCTTTTGCATACCGATACGAACATTACCGCGATCACGCCGGTGATGGCTCCGGAGCAGACTTTTGGTATGGAAGAATTCAAGCAACTTGCTTTGGACAGACATCCGGGACTTCGCCAGTTGCGTACCGAACGTAAGCGTAGCCAGGATGCGGTGAGTGCCGCTCGCGCTGATTATTACCCGACGGTTGCGCTCTTTGCTTACAAGGAACTTTATACTCGCGACTTGACGCTCCTTGAACCCGATTGGGCGGTAGGAGCCAAGATGCAGTGGGACTTGTTCAAAGGTGGCGAAACGCGTTCCAAGGTGAGCAACGCCAGGGCTCTTGACCGTTCGCTTTCGAGCATGGAAGAGCAGACCATGGATAACATCGGCTTGCTGGTGGAAAAACGCTGGCGTGAAATGGAACATGCCAAGAGCCGTTTGGAAAGCTTGAAGAAAACCCGCGAATTGGCCGAAGAAGCGCACCGCAGTCAGACCTTGGCTTACGAAGCGGGCCTTGCGACTGGCCTCGATGTCGTGGATGCTGAACTTGCGCTTTCGCGCTTGCAGGTGGCTGATTTGAAGGCGCATTACGATGCAGTAGTCGCCTGGCTTGGACTTTTGGAAGCTAGTGGTGAAGTGGTGAATGCGGGCGAGATGCTCAAGAACGTGAAGCCTGTCGAAGAAAAACCGGCTGAAGAACCGAAGCTTGCCGAGCCTGTTGTTGCTCCCGCTGCCGCGTCGGTTGCTGATTCGGCGAAGGTTGCAGAGCCGGCACCTGCTGATTCTGCAAATGCGGCTGCACCGGCTGATACAACTGTTGTCCCGGCCACAAACCCCTAACCACTGTCTACTTCCTACTGTCTACTTTTAAACTGGAGTCAACTATGAACGTCTTGAAAGTTATCGGAAAGGTCTTGGTCGTCTTGGCGTTGATTGCCTTGATTGGCCTTGGAATCATTACCTTGCAAAAATTCGCGACTGAACCGCGCGACGCCTATTTGCAAGGCCAGATGGAAGCTCGCCGAGTACTTGTGGCGGGTAAGGTTCCCGGTCGCGTAGAACAGCTGTTCTTCCGCGAAGGTGACATGGTTGAAAAGAATGCCATTGTGGCAATCATCAGCAGCCCCGAAATCGAAGCCAAGAAGATTCAGGCGCAGGGTGCTTTAGGTGCCGCTCGCGCCCAGGCGAACAAGGCGAAGAATGGTGCCCGCTCCGAAGACATTACGGCTCTCAAGGCGATGGCCTCGCGCGCCCAGGATGCGGCAAACCTCGCGAAGAATACTTACGACCGTGTGCAAAAGCTTTATAACGAAGGTGTGTTGCCGCTCCAGAAGCGCGATGAAGCTGAAACCCAGATGAAGGCGTCCCAGTCTGCCGCCGACGCCGCCAAGGCCCAGTATGAACAGGCCCTCGCCGGCGCCCGCAGCGAAGACAAGGCTGCTGCAAACGCCCTCGTGCTGCAAGCGAAGGGCGCCAACGCCGAGGTTGACGCCTACCTCGAAGAAACGAAAATCCGCGCCCCCATCGCAGGCGAAGTCTCCGTGAAGCTGGTCGAAGAGGGCGAAGTCGTAGGCTCTGGCATGCCGGTTGTCGCTATTACCGACCTCGACGATTCTTGGGCGGTATTCCACCTGCGCGAAGACTTGCTCAAGAATGTGTCCAAGGGCAAAACCTTCAGCATGTTCATTCCGGCTCTTGACAAGAATGTGGAAATGGAAGTCAGCTACATTGCCTCGGTGGGCGATTACGCTACCTGGCGTAGCTCTAAGGAAAGCGGCGGCTTTGATCTCAAGAGTTTTGAAGTGCGCCTACGCCCGAAGGCAAAAATCGAAAACCTGCGCCCTGGCATGAGCGTGCTTTTCCCGGTGGACCAGATTCAGTAAGGTCGTAATCGTGTTCCTTGATGTTTTAAGGGCGATTCGCAAAATCTATATCAGTCACAATATCGTGTTGTGGCTGGTGCTCCTGATTTTGCCGGTGGTGACATCGGTCTTTATGGTGAATTTCTTTTCGGCCGAAATCATTCAGCATGTGCCGATTGGACTTTTAAAGCAAGACCGCTCGCAGTTGGCCGATAAAGTTGAAATGGCCTTGCGCGCAGACCCTGTGCTCGAAGTTGCCATGGAATGCGACGATCGAAGCGAATGCGAACATGCGGTGATTCGCGGTGATTTGCAGGCGTTTATCGTGCTCCCGTACGACATGGAACGCCGGGCGCTCCGGCTTGAAACGCCTGTGATTCCGGTGTATTCGAGCGGCCAGAATTACCTCACGAATACCTTTGCGGTCAAGGAAATCCGCTCGGTGATTTCGGCGATTGGCGCCGACCTGTTTACCAAGCAAATGGACGACCCGATTCATGTAGAACTCAAGTCCGTGAGCAACAATAGCGGTAACTACCAGGGCTTTTTGGGGCTCGGGCTTGTGACGGCGATTTTTCATTTGGCAGGAATTTTGGCGGCGGTGTACCTGTTCAGTTTTCCGTTCCGCGATCACCGCGTCCGCGAATTCTTGAAGGCGGCGGGCGGCTCGCGCGTGGTGCTTGGCGCTGCGACGGTTTTGCCGCTGGTCGTGATTCAGTGGCTGTCGATGATGGCGGTGTATGCGTATGCTAGGCGTGCGCTTACTCCGATGACGTTCGATGAATTTGTGGTGGTGTCAGCAGGGCAGTTGGCGATGATTCTCGCTTGTTCCGGAGCGGGGGCCGCCTTTGTGGGCATTACGGGCAACATGCGTATGTCTTCGAGCGTGGCGGGCGTTATCGCCGGCCCCGCGTTTGCGTTTGCGGGCCAGACGTTCCCGGTGATGGCGATGCCCTTGGTGGTTCGCGGCTTTGCATTCCTGCTTCCGCTCACGCACATTTTGAAAGTGCAGTCTACCATGCTCTTGGGCTCGGTCGGCAAGGCCCATGCCTGGGAATCCATCGTGGTGCTTTTGTGCATGGCTCTGTTCTGGCATTTGCTGGCATCCAAGCTTTTGATGCTTCGCTGGAAGGTTGCCGAAGAAAAAGAGGCGGACTGGGAAGCCCGCGAAAAATTGCACCTGAAGGACAAGCTGAAAAATATTGCCGGCGCCGTATATTCGGATTTAAGTATCCGAAAGGCGGTCGCAACTGATGTGGCGGCAAGAGATGTTCGAAAAGGAGGCCGCAATGATTGACCTCTTTAAGCGACTTTTCAAGGTGGCGTTTGCCGAATGGAAACTTTTTTACACCGACCCCGCAGCCGTGCTGTTGCTGGTGGTGGCGGGCGTGCTTTACGCCTTCTATTACCCGACGCCTTACATGAAACAGACGGCTACAGATGTGCCTGTGGCTGTGGTGGATCTTGACCATACGGTCATGTCGCGCGAACTCACGCAGATGTCTGCCGCAGCCCAGCAAATCGATGTGCGCTACGTGTTTTCGGATATCCGCGAAGCGGAGCAGGCCATGGCCGAAGAGAAAATCTACGGTTTCATGGTGATTCCCAAAGACATGGAGAAAACGCTCCGTAACGGTGGCAAGACGAACGTGAACGTGTTTACGCACGGTGCCTACGTGATGCTCCACGGCAATATTGGAACCGCATTTACTACATGTGCATTGACTGTTGGGGCTACCACCAAAGTCAAACGGATTGCTTTAGGCAAAAAGGTGCCGGCCGCAAAGGCTATTGCCATGCGCGACCCGATTCCCATCAGCGTGCAGACCATGTACAACAACACGGGTAGCTATTCGAATTATGTGGTGCCGAGCGTACTGGTGCTGATATTGCAGCAGACGCTTGTGATTGGCATTTGCATTTTGGGTGGAGCCCGCGCTCACCGCAAGTTCCGCAAATTGCAGCGCGATAGTTCAGTGGAAAATGAACTCATGCCTTACCGCTATTTTGGTCGCTCGCTGGCGTACTTCTTGCATTATTGCAGCTTTATCCTGTTCTACCATTTTGTGGTGTACAATGTGTTCGAATTCCCGCGTCGCGGCGAAATTCTCCCGATGGTGGCGTTTGCGATCGTTTTCCTGTTCTCGGTCATCAATTTCGGGATGGTGCTTTCGCAGGTATTCCTGCGTCGTGAAACGAGCATGCAGTTGTTCCTATACATGAGCATCCCGATTCTGTTCCTTTCGAACTTCAGCTGGCCTACCGAATTGATTCCGGCCTGGATGAAGGGCTTTTCTTGCCTGCTGCCCTCGACGTTTGCCATTCCGGCATGGCTTGCGATTGAACAGCGTGGAGCCGACATTTACGATGCTGCATCGCTGTTGCTGCCGCTCGCTTTGCAGGCGGTGTTCTACCTGTTGCTCGGGCTTGTACTTACAAACCTCCGCGACGGTAGCAAACTCAAAACCGGCGACATGTAGGTATGAGGTTTTGAGCTCGGTGCTACGCACCTTTGAGGTTTATTACCGTCTACTTTTGTATATTATAACAGGAAAATAAACCCTGTTTACTAAACACTGCGCCGGAGGCGCCTATGATGTTTGATCCTTTATACATGATGATTCTCCTGGTCACGCTCGCTCTTTCGGGTAGTGTTTCTTGGATGGTCAAGTCCCGTTTTAACGCTGGCCAGAAGGTCGGCATTTCCAGCGGCCTTACCGGCGCCGATGTCGCGAAGGCAATCCTGATGGATGCGGGCATTACCGACGTGAAGGTACTGCAGCATCATGGATTCTTGTCGGACCATTACAATCCACTGAACAAAACTCTGAACTTGTCGCCTGAAGTTTATAACGGCCGCAATGCATCTGCCGCGGGCGTTGCCGCTCACGAAGTGGGCCACGCCATTCAGCATGCGCAGGGATACTTCCCGCTGTGGCTGCGTTCGTTCATTGTGCCTGCCGCAAACCTTGGCTCGAATCTTGGTCCGTGGCTTGTGATTCTCGGCATCGTGCTCATGAGTGCGGGCCGTGCGCTCGGTTATTCCCTCGCCGTTGCAGGCGTGGTGCTGTTCGGTATCGCAACGCTCTTTACGCTGGTGACCGTGCCGGTGGAATTCGACGCGTCTTCCCGCGCCAAGAAGGTGCTTGCTCGCCTCGACATCGTAGCGCAGGGTCGCGAATACAATACGGTTTCGGGAGTGTTGTTTGCCGCAGGGCTTACCTATGTGGCTGCCGCCATTGGCTCTATTATGCAGTTGCTTTATTGGGCGTACCGTGCCGGACTTATCGGCGGTAGGCGAGATTGATTAGTTATCGCCGGAGTGGACTTCGATAGACGGGAAGTCGTCATCATCGGAGTCGTCAGAATTGTCTGAATTTTCAGAAGCCTGGGAGTCATAGAACGCCTGGGCTTTTTTCATGAACGCTTCGAATTCTTCGTCCGTCATGTTAGGCTCGTTATTCGAGCCGTCCGACGGCTGCGGCTCTTCAGCCGGAGCCTCATTGACAGACGCGATCGAGGAGTCGACAGGTTCTTCCACCGGAATGTCTTCGGCGGGAGCGCTTGTTTCGGGTGCAGATTCAACAACCGGCGCAGGCTCTTCTGTCGGCGCGGCATTTTCTGCTGGGGCCTGAGAACCTTCCGTCGGGGCCTGGGCATTCTCTGCCGGAGTCTGAGTGCCTTCGGCAGCCTCGTCTTCCTTCATCATTTCGGCGAACGGGTTTTCCTGCACTTCGCTCAAGTCTTCGCGACCTTCGAGCATGGCGGTCAAATCTTCTTCGCTCACGTTCCTGCCGCGGCTGGTCCACAGCACGGCTTCGCGCATCACTGCGGCCAAGTCGCCCACGGTCTGTTCCTTGGAACGAGCAATCGCCTGGTTGCGAATCGCTTCTACAAGGCCCGGCTTCACGTCCGGATCCTTGCTGAAGAATACGGTCTCGTGCGCCATTTCTTCGGCGTAGTCGGCGTTATTCTTCTTGCGGTAAATCCAAATCGGTCCGAACAGTTCGCTCTGGCGGAATACGATTTCGTCCGTCTTGATCATCTCGAGCATGGCCATGAAGGTCACTGCCGCGACAATCGGGTGAGAATCGTTGTCAAGCAAATCTTCGAACAGGGCACGGCCATTCACCGACAGGTAATTGTTGATTGCCTGCTGGCGGTCCTGAATGGTCACGTAGTCAAGTTCAATATGGTGAATCGTTTCCGAAATCTTGGTCTTCAGACTCTTCTGGTAAGCGCGGAAAAGCTGCCAGATATTTGCGTCGGCCAAAGTCTCTTCGTCGGTCTGTGTTTTCTCAAGGCGACCGCGGGAATACGTACCGAAGTTTTCGCTTTCCATTTCCTGGAGTCCGCTCGCGACTTGCTTAAAGCGCTGGTATTCCAGCATTTCCTTCATGAGCTGTTCGCGGTCTTCGTTGTATTCCGCTTCCATCTCGGGGTCGCGCTGCTCGGCCGGCAAAAGTTCCTGCACCTTGAGGGCCATCAAGCGGCTCGCCATGTACAAGAAGTCGCCCGCCTTCGACAGGTCGGTGCCCTCGTACTCGTTCACCCACTTTAAAAACTGGTCCGCAATTTCGGCAATCGAAATCTGTTCAAGCGGAACTTCCTTCTTCTGAACAAGATACACCAGCAAGTCCATCGGGCCGTTAAACGCCCCGATGCGTACTTCGTATTCTTCCTGTTCTTCGACTTCGGTCATGCTTATCGATTCTTAGTTAGATAGCTTATTCCACGGTCACGCTCTTGGCGAGGTTGCGTGGCTGGTCCACGTCGTTTCCGCGAAGCACGGCGATGTGGTAAGCAAGCAGCTGGAGCGGCACGCATGTCACGATCGGCATGAGCATCGGGATAGTCTTCGGAACCTTGATCAGGTGATCCGCAATTTCGTCGAGGGGGTGGCAATCTTCGGTAGAGATGGCGATGACCTTGCCGCCGCGGGCCTTGATTTCGCGAACGTTGCTGATGACCTTGTCAAACAGAGCGTCCTTCGGGGCAATCACCACGACCGGCATGTTTTCGTCGATCAAGGCAATCGGGCCGTGCTTCATTTCGGCGGCAGGGTAGCCTTCGGCGTGAATGTAGCTGATTTCCTTGAGCTTCAGGGCGCCTTCCATGGCGACCGGGTAATTGAAGTGGCGTCCCAGGTACAAGAAGTTGTTTGCCTTTACGTACTTGTTGGCAATACCTGCGATCTGGTCGGAAAGCTTGAGAGTTTGTTCCACAAGTTCCGGGAGTTCCTGCATGGCCTTCACGATGTCGGAGCCTGCTTCAAAAGAAAGTCTGCGCTGGCGGCCAAGCAAAAGGGCGATCATGGCAAGCACAGTCACCTGGCTGGTGAACGCCTTGGTGCTGGCTACACCGATTTCGGGGCCTGCGTGCAGGTAAACGCCGCCGTCACTGGTGCGGGCGATGGTGGAACCTACGCCGTTACAAATGGCAAGAGCGGTGGCACCCTTCTGCTGGGCTTCCTTAAGGGCGGCGAGTGTATCGGCGGTTTCGCCGGACTGGCTAATTGCAAGAACGAGCGTACCCGGCTTGATAATCGGGTTACGGTAACGGAATTCCGAGGCGTATTCGACTTCAACCGGGACGCCGGCCAAGTCTTCGATCATGTATTCGCCGACCATACCGGCATAGTAGCTGGTACCGCAGGCGGTAATAATGATACGGTTAATGTTGCGAAGTTCCTTGATGTTTGTGTCGAGGCCTGCAAGCTTGGCGTTGCCTTCGGCGTACAGCAGGCGACCGCGCATGGTGTTGCGGAGCACTTCGGGCTGTTCGAAAATTTCCTTGAGCATGAAGTGGGCAAAGCCGCCCTTTGCGATGGCGTCGGCGTCGAATTCCACGTCTTGCACTTCGTGCTGCACCGGCTGACTGTGCGTATTCAACAGGTTGTAGCCGTCTTCCTTGATTTCGACGATGTCGTTATCGTCCAGGTACACTACCTTCTGCGTGTGCATGATGATTGCAGAAACGTCAGAGGCCAGGTAGAATTCATTCTGGCCGATACCCAAAATGAGCGGGGAGCCGCGACGGGCACCGATCATGGTGCCGGGTTCGTCCTTGCAAATCACGGCGAGGCCAAAAGTACCTTCAATCTTGGAAATGGCCTTGAGAACGGCTTCCTTGAGGTTGCCGTTGTAGTAGCGGGCAATCAGGTGGGCGACGACTTCGGTATCGGTTTCAGACTTGAATTCGACGCCTTCAGACTGGAGTTTCTTCTTCAAAATGGCGTAGTTTTCGATAATGCCGTTATGGACAATCGAAATCTTGCCGTCAAAGCTCTGGTGGGGGTGTGCGTTCTGTTCGGTCGGGGCACCGTGGGTGGCCCAACGGGTGTGGGCAATGCCGACATGACCGTGGAGAGGCTTTGTCTTGAGTTTGTTTTCAAGAGCTGCAATCTTGCCGGAGGCACGGACGGTTTCAATTTTTCCGTCTTCAATCAGGGCAACGCCTGAGCTGTCATAGCCGCGGTATTCCAACTTTTTAAGACCGCCGACCAAGATTGGCAAAGCTTCGTTTTGTCCGATGTATCCGACAATTCCGCACATATACTAGTATTCCTTCTTTTGTTAACGAAACGCAATATACCAATTTCTTTTGGTAAAAATGGGTTACATATGGTCTTTTGGCGTAAGATTTTGTTATTTTTCGTTTGTCAAACATAAAAGAGGATAAAATGAACAAAAAACTCATTATTGCTGCGGGTGCTCTCGCATTTGCTCTGACTGGCTGTGACCAGCTGTGCCAGGGTCCCAAGACCAAGACTGCTTTGGTGACCGATAAGGATAAGTACAGCTATGCTCTCGGTGCTCATTTCGGTAACCAGGCTCGTTTCCAGTTGGTAACCCGCGACTCTATCGACCTCGACCTCGATCTCTTTATCCAGGCTTTCAAGGAACGTTATAACGAAGATTCCGCTCATTTCTTGATGAACGATTCCGTCATCTTCCAGACCTTGACCGACCTTTCTCAGGCCCGTCAGGCTGAAAAGAACAAGAAGGACAGCCTCGCTGCCGAAGCCAACAAGGCTGCTGGCGAAGCATTCCTCGCTACGAACAAGACTGCCGAAGGCGTCGTGACCACCGAATCTGGCCTCCAGTACAAGGTGATTACCGAAGGTACGGGTGCAACTCCGGCCGATGGCGACATTGTGAAGGTTCACTACACCGGTACGCTCCTCGACGGCACCAAGTTCGACAGTTCTGTCGACCGTGGCGAACCGCTTGAATTCCCGATCGGCGCTGTGATTCCGGGCTGGACCGAAATGCTCAAGCTCATGAAGGTGGGCGGCAAGGTCACCGCTTGGATTCCGAGCGACCTCGCTTACGGTCCGCGTGGCCGTGGCCCGCAGATTCCGGGTAACAGCCTCCTCGTGTTCGAAATGGAATTGATCGATACTCATTCTGCCGACGCCCCGGCTGCTGAAGCCCCGAAGGCCGAAGCTCCGAAGGCTGAAAAGAAGGCTGCCGCTAAGCCGGCTGCTCCGAAGGCCGAAGCCAAGCCCGCCGCCGCAAAGCCGGCTGCTGAAGCAAAGCCTGCCGAAGCTGCTAAGCCCGCTGCCGAAGCCAAGCCGGCCGCTGAAGCAAAGCCTGCTGAAGCTGCTAAGCCCGCTGCTGAAGCCCCGAAGGCCGAAGCTAAGCCGGCTGCTGCCGCCGCTGCCGCTCCCGCTGCAGCTGCACCGGCCGCTGCCAAGTAATCGGTTCAAATAAGAACTTTGAGAAACCCCTTGCTTAAACGCGAGGGGATTTTTTCTATTTTGTACCATCATTTTGAGGTGCATGTGAATCGTCTGGTGTTTTTTGCATTATTTGCGTTTCTTTCGCTTTCGTTGATTGGCTGTAACGACGAGAAAAAGATTCAAAATCTTAAAGATGAAGGCGAGCGGCTTCGTGCACAGATAGATTCCCTGACCAACGAAATTGAACAGCTGCAAATGCAGCCTGGCAACTGGATTGTGCATAACGATACCGTTCGTGCGGGCGATGGCCTTTTCCAGGTGCTTGTCCGCATGCAAATCAACGAACGCGAACGCGGCAAGATTGTGCTTGCTCTTCAGGATAGTGCCGAACTTTCCAAACTCCGTGTGGGCCAGGTCTTTTACGCTGCTATCGACTCTTCGGGTAGCGTCCAGCGATTCCGTTACGCCCCCAATCCGGCGAATATCCATATGCTCAGCCGCACCGAAAACGGTTACGTTTACAGCCTGATTCAAAAGCCGGTGACCCGCCGCCAATCCATTTTCGAGGGCGCTCTCACCGAAGGCAGCACCTTGAATGGAATGCTTCTTAAGGTAGGTATTCCCAGACGTATGGTGGGTATCGTGAGTGGTGTGCTCCAGTGCAAGGTGGCTTTCCCCTTGGCCCGCGCCGGAGACAAGTTCCGCATTTTGCTCGAAGAAACCTTCTACCAGGATTCCATCTGGATTTCGGGCCGAGTCGTTTATGCCGAATTCAACGGCCGTATCGTGGGACACCACGAAGCCTTCCGTTACGAAGATCCGGATCCGAAAAGTTCCTTTAATGCCCACTATACCGAAAAGGGCGAAGCTTTGGTTTTCGATGGCCTGCGTTATCCGCTGGACCGTTTGCATATTACAAGCCCCTTCGGTAGCCGCATTCACCCGATCACGGGCCAGCGCAAGACTCACTATGGCATTGACTACGGTAGTCCCACGGGTACGCCGGTTTACGCCGTTGCCGAAGGTGTTGTGACGGTTTCGGGCTTTGATCCCTTCAGCGGCAACAAGATTGCCATTCGCCACCGCGACCGTTCCGAAAGTTGGTACATGCACCTGTCTGTTCGCGGTGTAAAGGTGGGCTCCAAGGTGGCTGCGCGCCAGTGCATTGGCCGCGTGGGCTCCACGGGCCGTAGCACCGGCCCGCACCTGCATCTGGGTTTCAAGAACGAAAAGGGTAATTGGATCAATCCGGCGTCCAAGACCATGATTGCCGCCCCCAAGCTTGAAGGGCAGAGGCTTGCTCGCCTCAAGGATCAAGTGGCAGAAATCCGCAAACAAATAGAGGCGACTCTCGCCGCCCCTGCCGTAAAAGCAAACGATACCACCGATGTACTGGTGCGTATGCGTAGCTTATAAAAGAATCCTACTTGATGATTTTATATCTCGTTTTCAAGTCTCGGATGTCCGGGACTTTTTTGTTTGAATTTGTCGATTCGCGAGCCTTCGAGAAATGGTAGAGTCTTTCGGTCCCGTATCCGGCGGTGCGCAGTTCTGTTGCGCCCTTGGCGAGTTCTACGGCCTTTGCCATTTGTTCGTCGGGATCCGTTATTTCGTAGTCGGGGACAATGCCGACGTCGTGATAGCTATCTCCATTCTTGTCAAAGCCCTGCATGGCGGTAATGAGGGCGAGACCGCGAATGCCGTACTCCTTTCCGGTGAAGACGCCCTGGCCAATGCCCTTTCCGTAAGAGGTTACGCCCACGATGGGAGTCTTCTTGTTTACGGATACGGCTGACAATACGACTTCTGCGCAACTGGCGGAAGAATCGCTGGACATCAGAACGTAATAGCGGTTCCTGCCGATGCCATCTTTTGTGGCGGTGGTGACGACGGTGTCAATTCTTTGGACGAGTTTCAGCTTGCCGTTCACCGTAGCGGTATCGATTTCCACCATTTGGTCCATAATGACCGTGTCCCCGGCAGAGAGGAATTCCATCGAAACATTGTTGCAATGGTCGACGTTGCCACCGGGATTTTGACGCAAGTCAATAATGGTCGAGGTGGCGCCTGCGGTTTTTTCCAGGGCTTCGAGGAATTCTCCGTAGGTTCCCTTGGGGTGAATCGTCGTTTCCGAAAATTCCAGAATTTCAATGACCGGAATCGAATCTTCGTAGTGGACTATTACTGATGGGGCGTGGTATTCGTCCAAGGTTACGTTTACGACGACAGCTTCGTCATTGCGGAGAACCGTAATCTGTATAATGCTGCCTTTTTCTCCGGAACACATTCTTTCGAAGTTTTCGGCTGTCGAAATGGAAAGACCGTCGATAGATACGATGATGTCGCCTTCTTTGAGTCCGGCCTTCTCACCGGGAGAATCGGGATAAACCTTGGTAACGGTTAAATGGCTCGATATTCCGTCTGAAACAGACTGAACTTCAGCTCCGATGCCGACGACTTCTTGGGTCTCCATCACGCTCTTGTAGACTTGTTCGGCGACGTTGGGGTCGAAGTATTGGGTAAAGGGATCCGCCATTTGGTTGAACATGTAGCATACGTCGTAATAGTCGGCCGTACAATAGCCCTTGACCTTGTTGACGTCTGCGGTCCCCTTGCCTAGATAAACTTTGTAGTTGTCGGCAATTTCGTTGCGGGTGTGGCCGTAAATGTAGGCGAGATCAAGCCAGGCATAGTTGATGTAAAGCTCCGCTTCGTATTCGTCCTGCACTTGATCCGAGGGGTATGTTGCAAGAAAGAGCTGGTTCTCATCAAGCTCGCTCGGAATTTCGTCTTCTAACGAGTCGCTACTGACGGTGGATTCGCAGGCTGCCAGCAACAGCGCTGCTTCCAGTGATACAAGTAACTTGCTGAATTTCATTATAGCTCCTTTTCCCAAGTGTTACGGGCGTCTTCTCCCTCAAGAATTGCGCCCCCGTCAAATATATTCTGCGGGCGTAGTGCTGTGATGTCCGTAAAGTAGTCGGGGAACGCCGTCTTTGTCGCACTTTTCCCGTAATATTTTTGAATGGCTTCCAGTCCGCAGGGGAGTGTGGCCGGCTCGCAAACGTAGTCGGGGACAATACCCTTTTTGTGATAGGAATTTCCCTTGGGTGTTAAAAATTCAAGATTGGTAATAATTGCCAGTCCGCCGTTCATGGTTTTCCAGGTGCTTTGGCCAATGCCCTTGCCGTAGGTGGTGTCGCCTGCGACTTTTATGTCGGCGCCTTCGCTAATGGCGGCTGCAAAGATTTCGGCGCAACTTGCGCTATTCTTGTTCACGAGAACGACAAAGTTTTTTTTCTCGCCGGCATCGCCTGACTTGGCGATAATTGTCTGGGTGGTGTAAGTGGGGGTCCCGTCTCCAGCGGCCCCTCGGGAGGTGCGTATAGAAACCGAGCCTTTTTCAATGAACAGGTCTGCCATGGCGGTGCAGTGAACGACATGTCCGCCGGGGTTATTGCGCAGGTCAATGAGTCTGGGCTTGTCGGTGTTCCTTGTGGATTCCAGGTAGGTCTTCAACTCGCCGAATGTCCCTTCTTTTTGGTCGACGGTGTTGAGCTTGAAACCGGTAATGGTGATAATTTCGACTCCGCTTAAGGTGTCTATGAAAACGGTGGGAGCGTAGACATCTTCTTTAGTGAGCTTGTAGTCGGTGGTGTCACCTTGGTAGGCGACCTTGATGGTGATGTCCTTGCTGTAGGCGAGAACGGAATCGTAGATGGCCCTTGCCCGGTTGCCGGCGATATCGACTCCGTTTGCGGTCAGGATGTTTCCGTAGCGGGGAACCCCTGCGCGTCCTGCCGGACTTTTGTCGTAGACGCGGTAAATGACAAGCGGGTGTTCCATTGCAAATTCGCTGTATTCCATTCCCACGTCACCAGCCACAATGCTAGTGTTCATGCTACTAATAGTAGATGCGCTTTTTGCGGGCGGAATGTAACGGGTGTACGGATCGGACAGCTTCTTATAAAGCTCGGTGACGGAATCTCCCTGCTCATCCAGCAGGGGCAGTTCGTCTTCGTATAGGTACAGTCTTTGTAAAAGCCAGTAGTTGTAAGTGTATTCCGTTGGAGTCGGCGTGCTGTCTACCGGCTCGAAGAAATCACTACAGGCGGTGAGGAAAAAGGCGATGAGCACGCTCGCGGTACTCGCTTTGAGCCATGAGCATGTGTGCATTCGCCCTTTTTGCTTTTTTATTTCAAATATCAAAGCGAAACTCCTCTCAAACCTCAAAGCGCAGCGACCTCATCGCTCAGCGGCGCTCTGCGCCGGCCTACTGGTCTATGCTCAGTCCCTTCTTGTCCAGGAGCACGCGGGGGATTCCGCCTTCCATGGGGTTTTCGACGACGGAAATCGTCTCGAGGCTGTCGCATTCGGCAAGAGTTTCGGGGAGCGTTTCGAGCTGGTTTGCGTCAAGCACCAGTTCCTTGAGTTTCTTGAGGGCTCCGAATTCCGAGGGGATTGCACCCAGGTTGTTGCCCGACACCATCAGGACTTCCAGAGATTCCAGGTGGCTGAGCGCTGCCGGAATAGAGGTCAAGTCGTTGTTGTCGAGGTAGAGCTTGCGGAGCTTTTTCAGTTTGCCGAGCGTGGCCGGCACTTCAGAAAGCATGTTGTCGTGGAGACTGATCTTGGTCACGTTCACCCACTTGCCCACTTCGAGGGTCAAGTCCAAAAGCTGGTTCTTGGCGATATTCACCGTTTCGAGCTTTTTGAGGTTACCTACGGAATCCGGAAGTTCGGACAGGCTGTTGTAACCCAGGTACAGGTGTTCGAGATTTGTAAGTTCACCGATGGTTTCGGGGAGTTCCATCAGGTCGTTTTCACTTATGGAAAGCTTTTTCAACTTTTTCAGTCTAGAAATGTCGTCGGGGAGTTCCACGAGCATATTACGGTCGAGGATGAGCTCTTCGAGGTCTTCCAGTTCGAAAAGTTCCTGAGGAAGGATTCTCAGTTCTTTTTGGGAAAGGTCTAACGAGGTGGCTTTTTCGGCCTTGGCCTTCTTTATAATATCTAGCAAATTCATGGGAACATCTCCTATAGTGTAAATCATAGCATTTTTGCCCCGAAAAGATGAAACTTTATTCAAAAAAAGTAAAAAAGTATGATTTTTATACAAATGTTCACTATAAATGGGGGTGCTTTTGAAAAAAAATGAAAAAAATGTATGTTTTTTATCCACAAAGGGTCATTTTGAAACTATTTTTAAGGTGCAAAATACGATAATAAGGGTAAGGTGCCGCATTTGCACCCGACTTTTGCTATTGTAAAATAACAGAACTGAGGAAAAAATGGAACTAACCAAATCGCAGGAACGCCGTCTAGCATTTGTGGCTAGCCTCTTGAGTCTCAATCCGAACGATCCTACTGACAGAATTAAGGCACTCCGGCATCTAAACCTTGATGAGAACGGCTGCTTCCATGGTTTCCAATATTCCCAAGGCTTTATGGAATTCTTCATCTTCCTCGATGAAGACACTCCGCTCGAAAAGGTCGTTTCTCACCTGAATTCCGACCTGAAACAGCTCCAGATTGCCGTTTTCCGCACCAGCGACCCTCCTAATCCGTTCTTTATGTCGCTCCGCGAAGAAGCTGATCCTTGGGCTGTTAATAAGATTTCCGACGACGAAGAAGAGGAAGATTCCGATTCCCCGGCAAGTCGCCCCTACATGGAAACGCTCGAAATTACGGTTCTCCGTACCCGTGCGACCCGCGACATTACCGACTCCGAACTGGAACGTACCCTCAAGGATATGCGTCGCAAGCTCGGCATTTGGAAGAACGAAGTCAAGGCTAAGCTCGAAATTATCGCTGAACACGATGACTTGACCCGCGACTTCCGCAGCGCCGACGACAAGCTTGAAATCGTGATGGATTCCGATCCGCTCCACCTGACCTCCGATCACGGTGAACTTTTCCTCGGTTTCTGCCCGATTCGTACGATTTTTGACTACCACGTGAACCTGGGTAAGCGCCTCAAGACGAAGCACAACATGGCTATCGTTTCCAGTAACATCCGTACTTACCTCGGTAACCTCACTCACACGAACGCTGCTTTGATCGATGCCTTCCAGACCATGGAACGCAACGACGACCAGAACGTGAACGTGGATGACTTCCCGTTCCTGCACAACGGTATGACCCTTACCGGTGATGACCTGCGCCTCAAGGAACGCGATGGCAAGAAGGTGCTCTATATTGAACGCCCGAAGATTATTAACGGTGCCCAGTCTCTGTTCACCTATGAACAGTACGCCAAGAAGAGCAAGAAGCCGGTGAACCCGCAGGTGCTCGTGAAGGTGGTGGTGCCGTATCCTGGTGCCGACAACTTCCTGAACCAGGTGACCATGGCCAACAACCGCCAGAACCCGGTGTTCAGCTACCACCTGCGTGCCGCTGACGACCTGCAGTTCTTCATTTGGCAGCGTTACCAGGAAGAAGGCTTTACCTACGTTTATAAGGATGGCGTGCGCCTGAAGGCACGTACCCGTAAGCTCGAAGTGCGTATGCGCCCCGAACTTGCCAAGACCCTCTTCATGATGGATGGCAAGCTCAGCGAATGCCGCTCTAGCGACTGCATTTTCGATAAGGAAACTCTGTACCAGCGTTGCTTCGGCGCGTTCGTGCGTGTTTCTCCGGACAAAGAAAAGGATTTCGTCCGCAAGACCATCGCTTTCACCAAGGCTTGGCAGCTCCTTAGTCGTTTGCCGATCAAGATTCGCCGCGTTACCCCGGGTAAGGGCGTGTCTATCGAAGCGAACGACGATAACCCGCTGACCCGTATCACTTGGAACGGCCGCCTTGAAGACAAGTTTATCTTCCGCAGCGCCGTGAAGGACCTGGTGGTGGCCCTTGCCCTTAAGCATTGGCTCATTTACGGCGATCCGATTCAGGACTTCGAATGGCTCGTGGAAAACGAACTCAACTTCAACGATTCTATCCTCAAGTATGCTTCCAAGATTTACACCGAAGACTTGAAGGGTATCTTGATTTCTGAATTCAAGGACAATCCGGCCTACTACGACACCATTACCACCATCGACAAGGATTCCGGTGAATCTGTGGAACGTCGCTTGTGGAAGGGCTTCAGCAACACCGCTACTTACGACAAGATGATGGATCTTCTGTGCAAGAAGAACTCCTCTTGGGAAAAGTGCCGCGGCGGTATCGAAGTATTCCTTTAATATTTCGATATTACGTGATTTAATTTATAGAAAGTCCCCCATTGGGGACTTTTTTTTATTTACGTAATTTTTTTGTACGCAAGTTTATCCTTTTGTGTATATTCAAAGAGAATAAATCCGGAGGTATTACAATGAATATGAAATGTAGTCGCGTTTTCAAAAAAGCGTTGCCTTTGGCGTTGCTTTCTGCAACGTTTGCCATGGTGGCTTGCGATTTTGGTTCCGATTCTAAGGATTCAAGTGACGAACAGACCGTTGAACAGAAAAATACGGTTGAGGATGGTTCCGATCAGCCTACAAAGACCGAACCGGTTGATGGGAAAAACGTTTCTGAACAGGGATCTTCTTCAAGCGAACGACCAACAGATGAAAGTTCATCGAGTGTTCCGTCCGTCACTGAAAGTTCGTCAAGTACTCCGTCGAGCGTAGTGCAGTTGTCAAGCAGTAGTGTAGTGCCGCCGTCTAGCGACAGTGTTGAACCCAAATCCAGCAGCAGTTTAGCGCCTTGCGATTTTGAAAATTGGCTTGGAGCCGAAGGCATTGCTCGAATCAACACGGGTTACGATGCCGGTTTTAACAATTCCGGCTACTGGTATCTCGAAAACGATAGCATTGATGGGGGTAAGTCTGTCATCACATGGGCAGCTGAACCGGATCCGGAGGGAGGCTTAGAGCCGGTCCTTGAGGAATGTGGTTCTGGCGTTTGTGGAAAGTATACGCTGGATAAAGGCGTCTTGGACTATGAACCGTTTGTGGTGATCGCTTTCGACCTTGCGGGTAGAGATGCCGATGGCCGAGCCATACCGGTCGATATTTCTGGTATGAGGGGTATTGACATTCAATATAGTTCCTCGCATGCCGCTACACTTGAGTTGAGCCTGGGCGAAGAAATGGATAAGAAAATCGGTTATGCACTCCCGGCTTATGACCTGGGCAAGTCTTCTACCGGTAAGTATGCTAGCATTCCTTGGTCCAAGTTTGCTCAGCCGGTCTGGGCTAAGGGTGATCAGATTATTTCCATAGACGAAGCGATCACTTCTGTTGCTTCCATCCGAGTCAAAATTCAGTTTAAGACCGGAAGTGAGGGAGAATTCAATATTATGGGTATAGGAAGGCGTGGTACTCTTCTAGCTTGTTGCACCGTTTTTTAATACGATTCTAAAAAGTATTCCGAGTTAGAATAGAAACGCTCGCTCAAATTTGGTTTGAGCGGGCTTTTTTTGTGCGATTGGGGTCACCGGATTTTGACGTCATTAATATATTTTGTACGTTTTGAAGGCTTATCATATATATTTATGATGGAGTAAAGTTGTTGGAGGATTAAAAGTGTCTATCACGAGAAAGTTTTCGGTAGCGGCAGTTCCACTTATGGCCATGTCTATGGCTTTAGTGGGGTGTGATTTCGGAGCGAATGATGATTCGACCACTCAAAAAGTAATATCCGAAACTCCGCAGGATTCAGCGACGGAGGCTGTGGACGATTCTGCAGTCAGGGACTCTTCGAACGTTGCTCCGGCGGTAAAGGATTCTGTGGAAAAAAGTGCCGAGAATAACGATCCAGCAGAAACGCCTCCGGTTGTTCCGGATTCGGATGTGAAAGATCCCGTGATGACGGACCCCGTGGCAACTGATACTGCGGTAGAAGACACCATGATTGTTCCGGCTACTTTGCCTACGGTAATTTTGGCTAAATCCGCATCGGGTTGTTTCCAGACTTGGAACGGTATTGACGGAAAAGAAAGAGTCCTGACCGAACTTGACAATGGTTCCGAAACATCGGGCTATTGGTTCTTCTATAAAGACGATATTGATGGGGGCATGTCCATTATCGAGATTCCTGAAGAATCCGTGGAGGATGTTCTTCAGACGTGTGGTGGACTTTGTGTATCATTTGCTCTTGATAAGGGTACTTTGGATTATAACCCGTATGTGGGCGTGGGATTCAATCTTGCCGGGATGATTGATAATGAGGTCCAGCCGGTGGATGCCTCTAAAATGGGTGGCATTGTGGTCGCTTACACATCGGATCTTTCGATGAATGTCGAAATGGGCTTTACCGATGATGTAGAAAAGGAACTTAAATATGATGTTCCTTATACGACGCTCCCGAAAGCGACGGCGATGAAAACTATAGAAATCCCCTGGAGCGAATTTAGGCAGGCGGGTTGGGGAACTGGCAAAATAATTTCTGGCGAAGAAGGCGCTAGGAAGCTAGCTTCGTTAAAATTCAAGATTCAGGATAAGAGCGGTCAAAAAGGCAAATTCAATATCATTGGGGTGGCTCCCTATGATCCGACTTGTTCCTATGAGTCCCCGGCCCCAGCTCCTGAATCTTCGTCGAGTGTGGTTGGGTCTAGTAGCAGCGTGATTCCGGAATCTAGCAGCGGTGATGTGCCAAAATCCAGCAGCAGTTTGGTTCCTAGCAATTTTGAAACCTGGAACGGAGCGAAAGGCGTTGCTCGAATCAATACGGGGTATGATGCGGGAATGGAGACTTCTGGCGACTGGTATGCCTACACTGACGAAATGGATGGTGGCTTGTCAACGATTACCTGGCCTGTTCCGTTAGGCAACGGATTCTCTGCTAATGCCTTTGATCCGGTTGTTGATGCTTGCGGCGGTTTGTGTGGAACTTTCACGCTGGACCAGGGGACGCTGGATTACTATCCGTTTGTGGGGGTGGGCTTCTACTTGGCTGGTGAAGATGAGAATGGTAATATAGCCACTGTAGATGCAACGGCTATGGGTGGCGTTTGCGTTGTCTATACCTCAGATATGTCGGCAACGATTGAAATGAGCCTCGGCGATGATGGGGATAGGGAGATTGGTTATAATGTTCCGTACGTAACGCTTCCGAAATCCTCGGTTGTTAGAAAAGAGGAGTTCACTTGGGCTCAATTTAGACAGGCGAGCTGGGGGCGTATTTATATTTCGGGTGAAGATGCTGCCACCCGTTTAGCTGCGCTGAACTTCAAAATTCAAGGAAAGAACGGTTCAAAAGGAACGTTTAACATCATGACTATTGGACCTTACGGTGGTTGTGACGATAAGATAGACGTTCTTCCGTAATTAATCCGCTGGCTTCCTACAAACTACTTGCATCTTACTTATTTAAACAAAAATATACAAAAGTCGTTGACTAGCTCAACGGCTTTTTCTAATTTTGGCTACGAAAATCTTACAAGTACAGGAGTTCTTTACAAAATGTGGAACGAAAAGTATATCGCCAAGTTGGATAGCTACCTGGCCCAGGCCCAGGCAGCAGGTGGGGCTGCTCGTGTCGATAAGCAGCACCAGTCCGGAAAGTGCACTGCCCGCGAACGCATGGAAATGCTGTTCGACGAAGGTACGTTTGTAGAAGTCGGTGCGCTTCGCAAGTCGAGCAACCGCGTGCTCAAGGAAAGCAAGGTCGTCTTGGGTGACGGCGTCGTGACCGGTTACGGCAAGGTGAATGGCCGTCTGGTGTTTGCATCCTCCCAGGACTTTACGGTGGGTGGCGGCTCCTTGGGCCAGTGCCACGCTGAAAAGATTTGCCGCGTGATGGATATGGCTGTCGAAGCCGGTGCTCCGTTTGTCGCCATGAACGATAGCGGTGGAGCCCGTATCGACGAAGGCGTGTTCTCGCTCGCTGGCTATAGCGCCATCATGGCCCGTAACGTTTGGGCTTCTGGCGTGATTCCGCAGATTGCCGTGATCATGGGCCCCTGCGCTGGTGGCGCCTGCTATTCTCCGGCTCTCAGCGACTTCATTTTCATGACTCAGAACACGAGCCAGATGTTCCTCACCGGCCCGGCAGTCGTGAAGCAGGTGATGGGCGAAAACATCACCGCCGCTGAACTCGGTGGCGCTCCGGTGCATACCTCCAAGTCCGGTGTGGCTCACTTCATGTACGAAGACGACAAGAAGTGCCTCGAAGGTGTCCGCAAGCTCCTCAGCTACTTGCCGCAGAGCAACCGCAAGGAATCTGCCGAATGCAACTGCAAGATTGCCGAAGCTGCCAAGAACGACGAAGGCTTCTTCAAGAAGCTGTTCTCCAAGTCCGAATCGACCGAAGTTGCCGCTTCCTTCGACAACAGCGCCTCTATCCAGGACATCGTTCCGGATAACTACAAGCAGGCTTACGACGTGAAGTCCGTGATTGCCGCCTTTGCCGATGCCGACAGCTTCTTTGAAGTGCAGAGCGACTGGGGCAAGAACGTGGTGATTGGCTTTGCTCGCCTGAACGGTGAAGCCATCGGTATCGTGGCTAACCAGCCGAAGGTGCTCGCCGGTTCCTTGGACGTGGACGGTTCCGACAAGGCTGGCCGCTTTGTTCGCTTCTGCGACGCGTTCAACATTCCGCTGCTCGCCCTCGCTGACGTTCCGGGTTACATGCCGGGTTCCAAGCAGGAATACTCGGGCATCATCCGCCACGGTGCAAAGCTCCTTTACGCCTTTGCCGAAGCGACCGTGCCGAAGGTGACGCTCATTCTGCGCAAGGCTTTCGGTGGCGCCTACATCGCCATGAACAGCAAGGACGTGGGTGCCGACTACGTGTTCGCCCTCCCGATTGCCCAGGTGGCCGTGATGGGTGCCGAAGGTGCCGTGGAAATTATCAACAAGAAGGAAATCGCTGCAGCTCCGGATCCGGTGGCCGCTCGCGCCCAGTGCATCGCCAAGTACGAAGAAGAACTGATGAACCCCTACGTTGCCGCCTCCATGGGCGTGGTCGACGAAGTGATTCACCCGGCCGATGTTCGTAAGCGCCTGATTGCCGCTTTTGACGCCTTGAAGACCAAGGAACAGAAGCGTCACTGGAAGAAGCACGCAAATATACCGCTGTAATAGATTCTATATCTAGGAATTGTCCGCCATTGATGATTGTCATTGGCGGGCTTTTTTTTACTTGCAAAAAAAACGTAATGAAAGTATATTGATAAATATAAGGAGAAGGAATATGAAAAAAATAATTGTTTTACTTTTTTGCATGCCTTTGATGTGGCTGGCATGCTCTTCTGATTCTTCCGGCAATTCGGCTAATGCAGAAGGTAATGCGGCTTTGACTGAAACATCTTCTAGTTCAACAGAAAACGAAGGAGTTTTGTCTTCTTCGTTTGTTGAGCGAAATACTCCTGCTTCTTATGGGGTTGTTCCTATTGATACGGCCTTTGTCGCTAGAAACCCTCAAAGTATAAATGGTGATAACGGTAATATAACGTCGTCTTCAAAGACTGTATTCCGTTTCAATACGGAAAGAACTGTTTTGTATGAAAATTGGGGAGATCGAGTCAGTGAATTTGTTGCTGCGTACTATGATGAATTAGGAGTACAGTTTTCAGGAAGTGATTATAATGCAGGTTATATGGTGACATACCGGACTCTGTCTGATGAATCTCGTAATTATGCGGCGTGGCTTTGGAGTAATTCCTATTCTCAAAAAACTTGTGAAAGTGACTATGAACTATTTGAAAGTGTATGCTCTAGCCACAATGGAGAATTTGTCAATTATCGCGAAGGAGATGTATGCGCAACAAATCAACTTTGGCTGTCTTGTGTGTATCCGTTAGATGTAGAAGTAAATAAGGCTTTTATTGATTCTGTGGCAACAGAAATCCATTCTTTTGTTAGTGAGCATTGGTCCACTCCGTATCCAAAAATTGAACCGTCGTCTTCGATGAGCGCTAGTTCCACTTCTCCGTAAAAATGAACTTGCAACCATATTTTTTTTAGCTCTGCAATTACTGCGGGGCTTTTTTTTGTGATGGTTGGAATATTTAGGTTTTTTGTTCGAAAATACAATGTTTTACGTTGTATATAATGTTGTATGTAGATGAATTACTAGTGCGATGTTGATTTTCTTACATAAAAAATATTATGTAAAAATCATAACTTTTGTTGTTATCTTTTGTCCGGTTTATTGATGATAAACTAAAAATATTGTCAATAAATTAACGGAAAATAAATAACATTCATGGAGAGAAAATGAACTCTACGAAGATTATTGCTGCTGCTGTAATGGCATGCAGCATTGCGTCTCAAGCTCAATTGCTTGAAAAGTATGAAATGCCTGCAAAGAAATCGCAATCTTTGGCGGCTTCTGAAACGATTGATCGTATGGATCCGGAAGTTCGTAAGTTTGTGAATAATCGTAAAACGAAAAAAGTTTTACGCCAAAAGGTTGTTAAATCTGACCTTTTGGGCCGTAAGGGCGCTAGCAAGAGTGCATCCGTAAAGGATTCTGTCGTTTATGTGACGAATAGTGCTGATACGGAAAAAATGCGAGTTATTGTTAGTCGTATTAGCAAAGATCCGTTTGTTGACATAGATGGCTACACTGATGAAGTCTATTATGATGAAAATAGAAAACAGCTCGTTTATTCCTTTAACGGAAAGCAAATGAGTGCGTCTGAATATAAGGCTGCTAAGGATAAGTGGCAGAAGAAATATGACAGAGCTGCTAAAAAGATTTCTGCTCCTGTCATAAAGAATCTTACAGCGGCAGAAATTGAACAGGAATATAATTCTTCGGATGAAGTTTATGTTTCATCGATGCCTAATTTTGTTCAGGATGAAATTGTTGGATTGACTGATGGACATTATGCTGCAACTGCCGATGTCATGTGGGGAATAAACGGCTTGAAAACATCTGGTTTTGATGCCGGCTATAAGGGTCAAAATATTGGTGTGTATTTCTCAGAGCCGGGTTGTGCTGATCGTGGAACCTTGGGGTCGTATTATCAAGAACTCTATTGCTCTGGAAGAGGAAATGGGCATGCGGCCAAGGTGGGCAAACTGTTGAACTCTACAGCACCTTCTGCAAAATTGTATGGGCAAGATGCTAACAGCAATGTGTATCTTTCCAATCCTAGTTCCAAAAATATTATGATTGGATCGCATTCATGGCATTATGCTCGCGTATACGATAGATTCTATACGGTTGATGATGCAGACATGGACCAAGATGCTTATTCTAATCGTATTACTCATTTTGTAGCTGCTGGCAATAAGGTGAGTGAACCTGATTACTATATCTTGACTCCGGGCAGAAGTATTAATGCTATTACTGTTGGTGCTGTTTATCCTACAAAGGAAGCTTATGGTGTCAATAATGGGTATTTGATGACGGAATATACCTTCCATATCAATCCTGACATTAACCACCATGGAGATGGCAATGCAAAGCCGGAAGTTTTGAATTTTACGAATTTTAAGCTCTCTGATGGAATTCTTTTTGGTGGAACGAGTGCTTCGACACCCTTTACGGCGGGTATGGCTGCAGTGCTGATGTCTCAGCGTGCCGAATTCCAAAAAAGCCCTGAAAAAGTGAAGGCTGTGATGCTTGCTGCAGAAGGTATCCAAACTCTGAATGCGGAAGATATTGACTATGATGATGCCAAGTTTACAGCGCAGATTCCGTCGTATAAACTTATGAATAAAGCTTATATAAAGGGGTGGCCTGGTAAAACTGAACAGCAAATTTTCGGTTCGAATAATCATGGAAATGATGCCTATACGACTGTGACGAGAACTGTTCAAAAGGGAAAACGCTATAGAGCTGCAATTGCTTGGATGGAACCTGCTTACTATATAACAACAAACAAGCAACTTGCCTATGACTTTGATTTGGCTGTCTTTGGTACGCCGGTTGGTACTAGAGGATATCAGTCTCAGAGTCTGTTCAATAACTTTGAAGTATTGGACTTTGTTCCTAAGCAGTCTGGAGATGTTCAGTTTAGAATTGTCAACTACAGAAATGAGGTCCCGAGCAAGCCTATTTATTTGGCCTTTAGCTTTGTTCAGGTTGACTAACGCTTAGCGCGAAGTCATTCTGATGTTGAGGTGCTCTCGGCTGTTTTGTCGAGGGCATCTTTCTTAAGTAGAAAGGGAAATTTTCATGTTATGACGGCATAAAAGCCGTACAAATTACCGAAAAATTGCTAATTTCGCACAAATTGCGGGAAAAATCCCATATTGTAGGTGGTTTTGCTGTGTGCAAATTCAGTATTTTATGGGGCACCTGTATAGAAGAATATTGTGTTTTTTGAAGGTCTAAAACGCTTGTGGCCGGTGGCGACTGTCGCCCTTGCCGTAGGAATCGCCTGGTCCCAGAGCGATTCTGTTTCGGTTGTGTCTGCAAGTGAGGCCGAAGCGGCTGAGCCCGACCCGGCAGAGACCGAGTGGCAGCCCACTTACCAGTACATTTCTCTCCCTCCTTCGGTAACTCCGCTTAATGGGCTTTTGCCTTTTGGCGGCATTGGCGCTTCGCCGACGCTCATGAGTACCAACAAGGGGCAGGTCTTTAGTCACGATATCGATGTCTCGACTCGTGAGATGGACGTGAGCGAAAAGCGTGTGAACTCCGTTTCTCGCGATACCACCACCTTGTGGACGGCGCATTACCCCGAATTGGCGGATTATGTGTCTGACATGTACAGCATTGGCCAGAAGAGCTTGTGGCTGAACGATTTGGTGGGTAAGGCCAACGACGGCTATGAAACGCCCGAAACCGGTTCGGTGTTCGACATTACCATTCCGGTGACCATGCCTGCATGGATGCGCGACTTTGGCTTGGACAAGCCGAAGCTGATGCTCCAGGGTACCATGGATATCCGCTTGAAGGGTTACGGCGAAAAGGATGATGCCGAAGGTAGTACCAATACGAGCCTGTGGCCCAGCCCGACTCTGAACTACACGCCGAACTTCATGGTGAAGGGCAAAATCGGTCCTTACATCACGGTTGAAATCAACAACGTGGAAGAAGGCTTGGGCGCGCGTAACCAGGTGCGCGTGGTTTACGAAGAATCTTACAAGGACGAATTCGAAGATTACATTCTGCAGCGCGTCGAAGCCGGTACCACAAACCTTGCCTTGACCGGTACGGAACTCACGGGTTACTCCGAGAACCACCAGGGCCTGTTCGGTATCAAGGCCGACTGGAAACTGGGCGACTGGCGCCTTACGACCATTGCCTCGCAGGATGGTGGCGATCAGGAAGAATACAGCCTGAAGGCTAGTGAAACGGTTTCGGAATTCCAGATTTTGGATAAACAGTTCGTCGCTTACCGTTATTACTTCTTGAATTACGACGCCAGGGATAAGTATGTCCGCGAAGTGACGAACTCGGGTAGAAAGGCTTCGACCTATAATGCGACGAGCTTGAAACTTTACAAGCGCGGCGCTACCAATGCCAAGACCGGCGTGATTGACAATGTGTATGTCAAGTATGTGACTCCCAACGGAAAAACGGTCACCAAGCTGGTGGAACGCTTGACTGAAATTCCTGGTACCGACTTTAGCTATGACCAGAAGATGGGCGTGATAAAGGTGAATGGCATTAGCCGCAACACCTTGCTTGCCGCAAGCTGGGCTGAAGATCGCGGTGGTAAGTCTTCGGTGAAAGATGGCGATACCATTACGCTTATCCAATGGGATGCAACCCTTTCGGAACTCGTTGATATCGACAAGTTGATGTTGCGTAACGTGTACTCCATCGGTATTTCGGATGCCAGTTCTTCGAGCTTCGTGTTGCGCATGAAGAACAAGTCTGGCATTTCGGGCGACTTCCTCAAGAAACTGGGCTTGGTGGATACCACTACGGGAACTCCGCTGGTGAACGACGCTACCATCTTCAAGAAGGATGGTACCGGCAATTACACGGGCGAAATGTGGCTCCCTTGTAAAAAGTCTTCGGACGCGGTTTACTCGGACAAGAGCAATGCCGAAGAACTCGCCAAGCAGAACTGCTTGGAACCGTTGCGTAACCTGGATTCTTCTGCTGCCATGGCTCAGCTTTATACGCTGCCGGTCTATAACCTTTCTCGCTACACGAACCGTTTCTACTTCGAATCGGTGGGCAAGCGCCGCAGCTCTACGATTAGCGTACGTGACCCGAGCTCGAGCTATTCTGTGAGTGGTAGTTCCTGTATGGATATTTCGCCGGGTACTGAAAAGGTGACTGCTGGCTCTACGACCCTTATTCGCGGCACCGACTATGAAGTGAACTACGAACTGGGCCAGATTGAACTTTTGAGTGAACGCGCCCTTGACCCGAACAAGGATATCAAGGTGAGCTACGAATGCGAACCCCTGTTCGAAATCGACAACAAACTCTTGTTGGGTGCCCGTGCGGAACTGCCTCTTGATCTGTATGGCATGGGCGCCGGTTCTGTGTTCGGCATTACCGCTTTGTACAAGAGCCAGAGCACTACGGCTAAGACCCCGACTCTGGGTAACGAACCTTATTCCAGCGTGCTGTGGGGCATGAACCTCCGCCTGCAGGATACCGTGCCCGCCCTCACCGAACTGGTGAACCTGATTCCGGGCATTAACACGACGGCGCAGTCGAGCTGGCGTTACGAAGCGGAATTTGCTGCTAGCCGCCACAATGCGAACACGAGCGATGATCAGTCTGCCTTTGTGGAAGATTTTGAAGCGACAACGTCTGGCTTGACTTATCCTCTTTCTCGTCTTTCCTGGTACCAGGCGTCGCCTCCGGGCGGTGTTGAATCGGATCGTTCTACTTTTATTGAAAAGCTTGACTATAAGCACCAGGGTGAATTCATTTGGCACAGCAACAATACGGAACTGTACAAGAATATCTACACGCCGGTGGGTAACTCCGATGTGGATAACCAGCACTTGACCGTTTTGAAGATGACTCTCCGCGCAAATGACAACCTGGCCGGAAATTCCTGGGGCGGTATCATGCGCCCGAACAGTAGCTACTACCAGGATTTGAGCGACATGAAGTACATCGAGGTGGTGGCCCGTGGTAACGTGGGTTCCCTTTACCTCGATCTCGGTTTGGTGAGCGAAGACCTTTCGATTAACGGTTGGTCGCCGAACGGTGAATACAACGGCGAAAATGATATCGGTACGACGACCGCCTTGCATGACAAGGGTCTTGACGGCTTGAGCGGAACCGACGAATTCGATACGGTGTGGGACTGCCGCACGACTCCTTGTAAGGGCACGGAACATAGTATCCGAATGGGGAACGTGGATGCTTCCACGAACGATATTTCTCGCGATAACTACGACGATGACCTGGAAGACGAAAGCGATCCGCCTAAGCAGATGAACGGTACCGAAAATAACTCCGGTGAACGCACCTACGATACCGAAGATATTAACAGGAACGGATCTCTAGATAAGGACATCAGCTTTGTCCGTTACCGCATTGATTTGTCCGACACCAACAAGGTGAATTTCGAAGAACTGAGAAACGGCTGGCGCAAGTGGCGTATTCCCTTGAACCAGTACGACACCATTGTTTCTTCGACGGGTAGCGACTACCTGACGATTCTTGCGGAAGCCCAGTTCAGTAGGCTTTGGCTCGGTAAGTTGAACAACGGCGTTTCTGAAGCCAAGGTGCAAATCGTGAACCTTGCCGTGGTCGGTAACGCTTGGGAAGAAACGACTGTGGCGGATTTCTACCAGACTTCTTCTACTGAACATTCTCAAATCGTTGAAGTGAACGGCGTGGAAATGAAGGTGTCCGAGAACGTGATGTCCCGTGATACCAGCTACATTAGCGTGAAAACGATTAACAACCGCGAAGATGCAAACAAGTATCACAAGTCGCCCAATACCCGCACTGAAAGAGATTCGGATTCCAATGCGCCCCTTAAGGAAACCGCATTGGTGCTGGATTACCACAATATCAGTCCGGGCCAGGAAGTGGGCGTTACCCGTATTTTTGAAACCGATGTGAAGGACTTCTCGAACTATCGCTCCCTGAAAATGGAAATCCATTATAAGGCGAAGGACGGCGTGACCGATGTTCCGGTGCGCTTCGCCATTCAGTTCGGTGAAGGATCTCTTGAAGGCTCCAACGATTACTACGAATGGAGCTTCCGCCCGGTAAATTACTCCTGCAACAAGGGCAACGGTGAACGCGAATCGGATTGCCATGAACGCAACTGGCTCGACAACGCCTTCGCCATGGATGTTGCTGACTTTACGGATTTGAAGCGTGGCCGTCGTCCGCCTTACCTGAATGCAGTCGTCAAGGATCTTGGCGGTGACCGTGATGAAAAGATTCGCTTGGTGGGTAACCCTTCGATTACCAGCGTCGACTGGATGCGCTTTGTGATTATCGCTGACTCCAGCGCTTCTGAAGCTGACTTGGATTCCGGTACCTTCTGGCTCGATGACCTGCGTCTTTCGGACATGGATACCGAATGGGGCTATGCAGCTCGTACGGGCGGCCAGGTGAACTTTGCCGACTTTATTTCGCTTTCCGGTACGATCCGCTACCAGGACGGAAACTTCGCTACGCTTTCGACTTCTAACGGTTCGCCGAAGCCCAAGACTTCTGCAGCTGCCTCCCAGCTCGATGTGGCGGGTGACTTCACCATGAACCTGAACAAGTTCCTGAATGACAGCTCCGGATTCCATATCCCGCTTTCTTTGGGTTACCACAGCTCGACCAAGCGCCCCTACATGAAGCCTACTGACGACATGATGCTCAAGAAGAGCAGCTTCGTAGACCTTACGGGCGACATGTTCCAGAACAAGCTTGCGGTAAATTCCAATAGGGAAGAGCAGGATCTTCGCGATAATGCCGAATCGAAGGGTTACCAGTCCTATACTCGCGATAAGTCCTTTGGCATTAGCTACCGCAAGGATTACCACGCTCACGATTCCAAGCTGGGCGAAGTGATGTCGCAGATCTTCTTGGATCGTCCGGCAGTGAGCTATTCTTATAACGAGTCTGAAGGTCGTGCAACTACGTCTGCCGACTCCTCTTATTCGTACCACACGGTGATTGAATATAAATTGGGAACCTTCAGCAACTTCAAGTTTAGACCGCTTGATGGCCTTTCGAAGTACGAATGGTTGAAGCCCATTTCGAAGTCTGAATTTGAACCCTGGCCGCAGACCTTCGACCTTACCGTTTTCGACTTGAACTACATCCGTTACGTGAACCAGAACCGCGATCCGGATTATGTGGAGCCTCAGGTCGACAAGATCGTGACATACACGACGGAATTGAACCACAAGCTGAATATGCGCTGGAATATCTTCTCGTTCCTGACGACGAACTATTCCTTGAACATCAAGCGTGATATGTACGGCGGTGGCGACCGTGAAGCCTTTGTGAAGAAGAACTTCTTTACCTCTCGTGATGGCGGCCTGTTTGCTAGCGACTACATCTTTGATTACGACCATACGGACCACCGCGTCTATGTTTCGGGCGACAGTATTGTGGCTGTTCCCTACGATACGATTCCGAAGGTTTCTGAATCCGGTGATACTTTTGCCATTGACATGCAGAACCCGAATTCCTACGAGATTCGCTACGATACCACGGTGTTCTACAAGGTGGATAGCGTAGGCTCTAAGTCTTATGGTAAGTCTTACGGTATTTTACGCAACGAACGTGCCCGTTCTCAGCAGTTCAAGATCGGCTTTAACCCTCGCTTGATTCCGTTCTTGCCCTTTAGCGCAAACTTCAGTTCTGACTTTAACCAGCAAAAGACCATTCCCGATGACTTCGACTTTATGGACGAAACGTCTATCGAGAAAAACTACTGGACGATTTCTCAAACCAACCGTTTCGAGTTCTCGCCGTCTTTGAAGGTGCTGGATTTGGCCCGCAGCTTTGGCAAGGAAAACCCGGTGGCTAGTGCCTTCGATAAGGTCAAGTGGCGTGAAGTCCGCTTTAATTGGACCGCCAGCACTAACACCGTGGGTGAAAACTTTACCTTGGCTCAGTTGTACGAAGACCAGGGTGTGACTCCGCTGCAGTATTATCTGTATGGCCTTGGCTTGGGTAACGGTTATCGTAACCGAGGCTTCTATAACATTGTCACGGGCGACATGGGACTGGATCATCGCGACGATTTCACTCGTTTTGCCCAGTATAGAAACCGCCATGTCGATACGTTGGTGTACCAGGGTAACTTTAGGCATTCCGTGTCCCGTCAGTTCCAGGTCGGATCTGGCATTACGCTCCCGATTTGGGATATCGGCGTGACAGGCGATTTGCAGTGGAAGGAAGACTTCTCGCAGTCTAGAGAATACCCGATGTATATCGATACCACGACGGTGTGGCCGAAGATTGGCGTTGGTGTGACGGTGCCGAACTTTGCCCAACGTATTTCGTTCTTGAATCGTTTCCGTAGCGTGTCTACCTACCATCGCTTTGACTACGCTTACACCACCACGGTTCACCCGTTCCAGAGTGCTGAAGATTCCTGGTCCCAGAGCATCAACTTCAATCCGCTCATCCGCATTACCTTCTTGCTGCAGAACAGCATGCGTATCGAAAACAGCGTGCGCATGAAGATCGAAGATACGGATAGGCGCCCCAAGGAAGAAGTGATCGGCATTACCACCTGGCCGGATTCTTCGGGTACGGGCAAGGATACGTCGGATTACTTCTGGGAAACGCCGTGGATTCACACGTCGCTCTATAACGACTTCATGTTCAACATTGGCGATGACTTTACCATTACTTACCCGCTCAAGCTCGATAAGGCCGTGAAGTTCTTCAAATGGTTCTTCAAGTTCAAGAATTCGATTGACTTGAAGCTTACTGCTGGTTACGACTACAAGAAGACCATTCGTAAGGAATACGATCCTGACGAAGGTTACAACAAGTGGAACAAGGAAAGCGGAACGGATGGCGTGTTCAAGCAGTGGACGTTTGATGACGGCTTGTATGGCAACGTGAGGGATACGGTGGCCTACAACCCGAAACTTTCTCTGACAGATCGCACGGTGCCGTCTCGTACTCATGAATGGTTTATTCGCCCCAGCGCTGGTTACCAGTTCAACAAGATTGCCTCGATGAGCAGCTACATTGAATATCGCCAGATTCATGAAAAGCTGGATGATGAAACTCCGCACTTGCGTCAGATTCTGCAATTTGAAATTGCACTGATGTTGAGGTTCGACTAAGCCCATGTCTAAGGCAAGAGTTGCTGTAGGAATGAGTGGCGGCGTCGATTCTTCGGTGGCGGCACTCCTTTTGCTTGAACAGGGCTACGATGTTTTTGGCGTGACGCTGCGTGTGCTGCCGCCGTTGTCGAGTCCTTACGATCCCGAAAAAGATGAAAGCGTTTTGAGGGCCCGGGCGGTCGCGAAAAAGCTGGGCATAGAGCATTATGTGGCGGTGTGCGATGACGCCTTTACGGAACGGGTGCTTAAACGCTGTCACGATGATTTTGCCGGGGCCCGCACGCCGAATCCTTGCTGCTATTGCAATCGCTATATCAAGTTCGGCTGGATGCTTGACTTTGCATTGGAGCACGGCGCAGACTTCCTTTCTACTGGGCATTACGTGAATGTGAAGGAGGTCGGTGGCGTGCGCAGGCTTTTCAAAGGTCGCGATGCCGCGAAAGACCAGAGCTACTTTTTGTTCGGCGTGCCCGATTCCGCCATGGCGCGAGTGATGACTCCGCTGGGCGATATGGAAAAGCCTGAGGTTCGCGCGATGGCGGCGAAGCATGGCTTTGAAAACGCAAGTGCGAGCGATAGCCAGGACATTTGCTTTGATATTTACGGCGACGATTACACGAACTTTTTACAGGAGCGTTTCGGTGCGATGACACGCCCGGGAAACTTCGTGACCGCCGACGGCAAGATTTGGAATCGTCACGAAGGTTACCACCGTTACACGGTGGGGCAACGCAAGGGACTTGGCGTTGCGCTGGGCGTCCCCGCATTCGTGCAAAGCGTGAATCCAGAAACGGGCGATATCCTGGTGACCGCCGACAAGTCGGCCGTCTCGGCAAGCGATGTGCGTATTCAGAATTGCGAATGGCACGGCGTGAACCCTGCAACAGGCCGCGACTACGCCGTTGGCGATACTTTTGAATGCGAGGGCATGGTGCGTTATCGCCAGCGCCCGACCCGTTGCATGGTCAAGATTTTGGAAGACGGCTGCGCACTCGCCAGTTTTGAACAGTCCCAATTTGCAGTCACCCCTGGCCAGTGCGCCGTGTTTTACGATGGCGATATGGTGCTTGGTGGCGGCTGGATAATACGCTAGGGATTTTTTTTGCAGGTGTGGACATTCTTTGTGATGAATGTCAACACCTTGAAATTAAAAATATCCATTTAAGGTCTTATTTGTATATCTTTAGGAAGAGCGCCCGAAAAAAGGGTGTTTGAGGAGTATTATGAAAAAATTTGGTTTTGTGGCTCTAAGTGGAGCTCTTTTGTTAGGTGGAGAGGCTTTCGCTGCACCGGGACTTACCGTGAGTGGCACGGATCTTATGTACAACGGCAAGAAGATTTTCTTCTCGGGTACGAACCTCGCCTGGAGTGACTACAACTCCGATGTGGGTGATTCCCCGCTGAACGAAAATGCCTGGCGCAAGGCTGTCGAAGGCACGCGCGCTGCAGGCGGTAACGCCATTCGCTGGTGGCTTTTCAACAACATGAGCCAGAGCCCGACCATCGACCAGAGCACGCATCTGGTTTCTGGTCCTAAGGAAAACACCATCGCCAACATGAAGAAGGCTTTGGACATTGCCGAAGAATACGGTGTGATGGTTTCCATGTGCCTTTTCAGCCATAACCTGATGGAACCGAACCAGTGGGGCCTTTACAGCGAAAAGCTCGATATCACGGCAAACGAAAAATTGTTCGAAGACGAAGGTACGTCGGCCTTTATTACGAATGTACTCGTTCCGGTCGTGAAGGCTATCGGTAACCACAACGCGCTCATGACCTGGGAAGTCTTTAACGAACCCGAAGGCATGACAAGCGTGGGCTGGACCACCAAGAAACTCGACAAGGCCGTACTGCAGAAGTTCACGAACAAGATTGCAGCTGCCATCCACACCACAAACCCGGAACTGCTCGTTTCTACGGGTAGCGTGAATATCCAGTATCAGAGCTGGTGGAACGATTCCGAACTTATCGCCGCCGGTGGCGAAGCGAATGGTACGCTCGACTTTTTCCAGACGCATTACTATCCGTACTACCAGAACGATGCCGTGTCTCCGTTCGTGAATACGGCAGCCCAGATGGCGACCAAGTATGGCTACGATTCCAAGCCCATGATTATCGGTGAATTCCCGGCAAGCGGCTGGAAGGGCGATACTTATACTACAAGCATGGCGGCCAAGACCCAGATTTCGACCGAAGAATGCTACCGTAAGGCCTTTGACGGCGGTTATGCCGGCGCACTTGCCTGGCAGTATATTGGCGACAAGACCGAATCGAACTTCGGCGGTTACTCCTATACCATTGACCCCGCTCTCGATGCCATGAAGGCGCTCGCTGCAACGGAAGAAGCGAGCATCAAGATCAAGGATGTCGCCATCAGTCAAGAAAGTGGCGATGGCAAGATGTCGGTCACTTACGGTGGCGACAACGCCCAGATTGAATACCAGAAAACCTGGGATTTGAGCAAGGCCAGCACGTTCACGTTCGAGGCCACCAACAAGGGCGAAAGCGATGCCCAGTTGCACTTGATTTTCAAACTGACGGATGCTTGGACCTGGACCCCGGTGAATGATGACGATGGCGCATGCGTCGTGCCCGCTGGAGAATCCGTAACCTGCTCCTACGACATTTCTAGCTTTACCGATCGCAACAAGACCTTGAGCGTCGTTGTCGCAAACTATGCCGCAGGCTACACCGGCACCATCCTTTACGACAACTTCAAAGCGGGCGACCAGGTTCTTTGGGACTTTAACGAAGACAAGTACGACGCATTCAGTCGCGGCTTCGAAAACACCGAAGAGATGATTCCCGAAATCAAGATTGTCTTCGGAGATCCTTCGGGAATTTGCATGCGCCCGCAAGTTGCAGGTGCCAAGGCTCTGCGAGTAAGTGGTAACATGCTTAGCCTTTCGATGGGCCGCACACAAGGCGTGACAGCGGAACTCTTCGATGTCACGGGCCACAAGGTTGTAACGCTTCACAAGGGTACACTTTCTGCAGGCACGCACCAGTTCAAGATGAATGCGGCAAAGGGCATGTACCTTGTTAAAGTCAAGGGCCAGGGAATCAACCTGACCCAGAAAGTGATGGTGAAGTAGTATTTACTGCGTCACTCGGATGTAGTCGACGAACATTTCGTTCGGGAATTGAGCGTCGTCTACTTCGAATCCGGGCCAGTTGCCTGCAACGGCGACATTCAAGATAAAGAAGAATGGCTTGTGAAAAGCATCGGTTCCGCCGGTGCTTTCTTTTATGGATATCTCGTGATACTTGAAGTCGTCAACATACATGACGATAACGTTTTCGTCCCAGACCATTTTGTAGGTATGGAACTGCGTGATATCTAGTTCCTTGCTTGTGCCGTAATAATCCTTGGTATTGTTGCCGTATTCGGCGTGGTTGCCTTCGTATGCCCAGTGGTTGGTTCCGTAGACGATGTTTTCGCTGTTCACTGTTTCGATGATGTCGATTTCACCGCAGGCAGGCCAGCTTACGGCATCGATGTTTTCTCCGAGCATCCAGAATGCCGGCCAGATTCCCTTGCCTACGGGGAGCGCGATTCTCGCTTCAACGGTGCCGTAGGTAAAGCTGAACTTGCCCTTGGTAATCATGCGGGCCGAGGTGTACTTGGAACCTTTGTAATCTTCCTTGTTGGCACGAATGTGCAAGATGCCGTCTTTAATGTAGGCGTTTTCTTTGCGGTCGGTGTAGTATTCCCATTCGTTGTTGCCCCAGCCGCTGGCACCGGTGCCGATTTCAAAAGTCCATTTTTCGGAGTCTATGTTGTCGCCGTCGAATTCGTCGTGCCAGAGATACGGGGATTCGCCGGGGTTGCTTTCACTCGAAATGTTTCCGCTTGAAGTGATTCCGCTCGAGCTGCTGGCAATGTCATTTGCGCTGCTCTCGGCATCGCGAGAACCGCTCATGTCGGTAGCGGAAGAATTTGCTGTGGATGGATTTTCAGCCTCGCTGGAGATTGCCGGGACATCTGCGGAAGATGAGGTCGGTTCAGTAACCGGGGACTCTCCGGAGGGGGTGGTCTGCTCGCTTATTTCGGCGTTTTCGGCATTGGAAGAGGAATCCGAGGAGCAGGCTGCCGCGAAAAAGGCGACTCCCGCGCAGAGGGAAAAAAGGCTGAAAAAAGGGAATTTCATGCCTTAATTATATAAAAAATCGCCATTTTGCGCCAAAACGTGAGTATTTCGTCATATTTGCGGAATATTTTTTTAAGAAATTGTCAAAAAGGCTGTATTCTAATATATATTTACAAAGTGTAAAGAGGATTTAACATGTTGGTTTCGCAAAACAAGACGGTCTTGATCGTAGACGATGACCGAATGAATTTAAAGTTCGCCGAGCACATGCTCAGTTCGACGTATAATGTCGTAATGGCGAATTCCTATAAAGAGGCACTTGACTATCTATCGAGGGAACAGCCCGCTCTAGCGCTTTTGGACGTTCATATGCCAGAAATGAACGGCTTCGAATTGCTGGCTGAAATCCGTAAGATAAAGAGTTGCAACGACTTACCGGTGGTGTTCCTGACGGCGGACAGCGACCGGGAGACCGAGGTCCGGGTGTTTAGGGAAGGGGGGCTAGACTATATACAGAAGCCCTTGGTCCCCGAAGTGGTGTTGGAGCGAATCAAGCGCATTCTTTCGCTGCGAAAGCTACAAGAGAATCTTGAAAGCGAGGTGGAACGTCGTACGGCCGAACTGGAAGAAAGCCGTCGCAAACTGCAAGTTCTTTCGTTGCAGGTGGTCAAGACGCTTGCATCGACGATTGATGCCAAGGACCGTTACACGAACGGCCATTCGAGCCGCGTGGCTAAATACAGCAGGGAAATCGCGCTCCGTGCGGGGAAGCCGGTCGAGTTCCAAGACGAAATTTACATCGTGGCGCTTTTGCACGATATCGGTAAAATCGGTATTCCGGACAACATTCTGAATAAGAGTTCCAAGTTGACCGATGAGGAATACGAGACGATTAAGCAACACCCGAGTATCGGGGTTGAAATTTTGAAGAATATTTCAGAAATGCCGAATATTGAAATTGGTGCCCATTATCACCATGAACGTTTTGACGGGAAGGGCTACCCCGAAGGGCTTGCCGGTTACGACATTCCTGAAATTGCTCGTATTATTGCCGTGGCCGATGCATACGATGCTATGACGAGTCGCCGCAGTTATCGTTCTGCACTCCCGCAAGAGGCGGTGCGTAGCGAAATTGTGAAGGGTCGTGGGCTCCAGTTCGATCCGGACTTCGCTGATGTCATGCTCCAAATGATCGATGACGACGTGAATTACGAAATGCGCGATGATGGACAGGGCCTGTAGCGGAAACCGACGGGAGTCAACTATGGAATCAAACGACATCTTTGATGAAAATGACCGCCGAGTCTTGCGAACCTTGACTCGTGTTATGCGTTGGTTGTGGGCGATGTTTCCGTTGATTTATTTCGGAAACTTTATTCATTTGTTCAAAATTGACTATTGCGAATTGAACGTCCTAACGGTTGTCGCGTTTGTCATTTTGTGGCTGCCGACCTTTATTGAACGTATGGGTGCCTCGCTGATTGTACGCAGGTATTTTTGCGTGTTGGGCATGGGCTGCATTATTGCAATGCTTGCGACGAATGAAAATATCGGCGTTTATATGACCTATACACTTGCCATGGTCACTAGCCTGTTGTTTTTTAATGCGGCGTTTACCCTTAAAATTTCGATATTCAGTTATGTGCTGATTGTGGTGTCCCTTTACTTTAGGGCGCCCGGCGCAAACCATGGTGAATTTTCTTCGGATACCTTCTGGTGGATATCCCGTTCTGCGGGCTTTTTGATTGAAGCCATTGCCATGACTCTTTTGTGCATTACTATAGCCAAGTTGACTCACCGCTTGCTTGAAAATTTGGACAACGCCCGCAAAGAAGCTCAACATTCCGACGAATTGCGGCGTGCTTGGGCCGAAGCCGAAGAAGCCCGCAAAAATGCGGAATCGGCGAATATGGCCAAGAGCTTTTTCCTTGCCAACATGAGCCATGAAATCCGTACTCCGATTAACGGCATTTTGGGAATGAACGCCATGCTCCTGAAGGAATGCAAGGATTCATCGCTGCTGGAATATGCCCAGAACATCCAGAATGCGGGGCATACGCTCTTGTCGCTTGTGAACGATGTCTTGGATATTACGAAGATCGAATCGGGCAAGATGGAGCTTTTTGTTGGTGAATATGATTTGTTTGCGGTCTTGAACGATTGCTATTGTGTCGCTGAACCTCGCGCTCAAAGTAAGGGGTTGGAATTCAATATCAATGTGAATCCCAAAACGCCTTCGTTGCTTATGGGTGATGAAGTGCGTCTTCGCCAAATTGTGAATAATCTGCTTTCGAACGCCATTAAGTACACACCGTCGGGAACGGTGGACTTGTTGGTGGATTTCAAGAACTTGCCTGCGGAAAATACCGACAAGCGTATTGAACTGGTGATCATCGTGGCCGATACGGGCATTGGCATTCGTTCCGATGACCGCGATAAATTGTTCCAAAGTTTTGAACGAATCGATTTGGATCACAACAGGAATATTGAAGGTACGGGCCTGGGCCTGAATCTCACCAAGAAGCTTGTAGAAATGATGAATGGCCGTGTGCTGGTGAAGAGTGTCTACGGCTCTGGTTCCGTATTTGAAGTCCATATCCCGCAACCTATTATGGGTGATGCTCCTATCGGCAACTTTATGGAACGCCATAAGGAATTTATTTCCTTTAATTCCGGCGTGAAAAAATTCAAGGCGAAAAAGGCCCGTTTGCTGGTGGTAGACGATGTGGCCATGAACTTGAAGGTGGTTTGTGGACTTCTCAAAGAAACGGAAATCAAAATTGATACGGCGACCAATGGTGAAGATGCCCTCGCCCTTGTAGAAGAGAACCGTTATGACTTGATTCTCTTGGACCACATGATGCCTGTCATGGATGGAATTGAAACCCTCCAATGCATGAAGGATATCAAGGGCTTCGACATCGCGAAGACACCCGTGGTGATGCTTACGGCCAATGCGGTGGTCGGCGCCAAAGACGCTTACATTCAGGCCGGATTTACCGATTATATCACGAAGCCTATTCGTGAAGAAGTCCTGCTGTCGACGGTGAAAAAGTTCTTGCCGCCGGAACTGATTGACGAGATGGATTCTGGTGAAAAGAATGAGGCGCACGAATCGCAGCATTCTCTAGGGAAACTTTCTGATATTGTCGATGCAGCAACGGGTCTTGGCTATTGCATGAACGATAAGGGCTTTTATCGCGAAATGCTTGTCGAGTATGTGAAAAACGATCGCAGTGCCGATTTGGAAAACGCTTTTGCTAAAAGCGATTTTGAAAGTTACCGGATCAACATGCATTCCTTGAAGAGTACATCGTTGACGATTGGTGCTGTGGGCTTGTCCGAAACGGCAAAGGCGATAGAAGCCGCTTGTAAGGAAGGGAATATCGATTTTGTTCGGAGTCAGCATGAAAAATGCATGGCCGACTACAAGATGATTTTAGAAAAGTTGTCAAACTATCTTGCGACGGAGGAAACGTAACATGAAAATGGTTTATGTTGTTCCGTCGCTAATCCTTGCTGTCATTATAGCGGGATTGCTCACATTCAATGTGAAAAAGAAGAATACGGATATTACTCGCGAAAAGACAAAAATCGCGATGATCATGAACGGTTCTATCGAAGATCATAGCTGGGGTCAGTCGCATTACGAAGGCATGCGAAAGACCGCTAAGGAATTGAATCTGGATGTTTTGTTCCGCGAAAGGATTCCGGCAGATAGAACTTCTGAAGAAGTGATGGAAGGCCTCATTGCCGCAGGCGCAAAGATTATCGTGGCGAATTCTTTTCAGTTAGGGCCTTACGTTCAAAATGTGGCTGTCAAGCACCCGGATGTAAAGTTTTTCCATGCGTCCGGCTTGTCGTATTCCAGGAACTTGTCGACGTATTTTGGCCGGATTTATCAAATGCGCTATCTTTCGGGCATTGTCGCCGGCATGCAGACGAAATCCGGCAACATCGGTTATGTGGCGGCATTTGATATTCCCGAGGTGATTCGAGGAATCAACGCTTTTACCTTGGGCGTGAAAAAGGTAAACCCGAATGCGAACGTGATTGTTCGCTGGACAAAATCCTGGAACGAGGACAAGGCCTGTGCTAGGGCGACCCGTACCCTTTTGGCTCATCACGATTCCATTGATGTGCTTACCTTGCATACAGACAGTCAGGAACCCTTACGCATTGCAGATTCTCTTGGAATCTGGCTGGTGGGTTATAACTTGGACAATGCGGATTTGTATCCGGAACATTTCTTGACGGCTCCCGTGTGGCGCTGGGAAAATTTCTATACGCCGCACATTCTCGAGGTTCTCAAACAAAAATTTGTAGGCCGAAATTATTGGAGTGGAGCCAATTCGGGCGTGGTTGACTTGGCCCCGCTAACAAACCATGTGGCGCCGGAAACGATTGATCTTGTAAACAGTGAACGCGAAAAAATTCAGAACGGTTCTTTTGATGTCTTTTACGGACCCATCGAAGATGATGCCGGAACAATTCGCATTAATGAAGGGGAAAGCATGTCTGACAGCGATATGCTGAATAATTTCAACTGGTTCGTAAAGGGGGTAATCATCGATGAAGAGTAAAGTGACTATGGGGGCGTTAACAGCAGTCGTCATCTTTTTTGCGCTGTTGTACGTGGTGTTTGCAAAAGTCGACAATGTGGAATCGGTCAAGAAAACCGAATCGCAAAAACTCCGTGTCGGATTTGTCCTTTTAAGCGATACGGCTGACAATGGCTGGAATGAAACCATTTATAAGGGAATCAGGAATGCTTGCGATTCCCTTGGCGTGCAAAGGAACTTGGTGATTGATATTCCCGAGGAACGTATTCCCCTTGCGAATGCGGTGACCGGAATGATTGCCGATAGCTTGAAAGTCATTGTGCTTACGAGCTACAATTATCCGATTTTAATCAAGGATATTATTGAATCGCATCCGGAAGTGACATTCTATGGAATCAACTGGGAATATGACGCTCCCAACTATAAAGCCTATTTTGCGCGCATTTACCAAGCGCGGTACCTTGCAGGAATTGTTGCGGGGGCCATGACCAAGACGAATCACATTGGCTATGTGGCGGCTATGAAAAATATTCAGGTATACAGGGGCTTGAATGCGTTTATTCTAGGCGCTCAGAGTGTGAATCCGAAAGCGAATGTATTCGTGCGTTGGACCAATTCCTGGAATGAAGGGACTACAGAAACCGAAAACGCTAACAAGTTGATTGACAGCTCGGGTATCGATGTAATCGCATTCCACCAAGATAGAGCCTTTATTATTGAAGTGGCCGAAAAGCGTGGACTTTATTGCATAGGAAACCATGTAGAGAATAACCGGTTCTCGCCTAGAATGCTTACCTCCATCGCTATCAACTGGGGCATTATTTACAAGGACTTTATTCAGGACTATATCCAGAAAAAGGATAACGAAAATATGGATTACTGGGTCGGACTAGAAAAAGATGCCGTAGGGCTTGCATTCTATTCTAGCGAAGTTCCTGATAGCGTGAAGATTCTGGTAAATGCGGCTGCCGAAAAAATCAAGGCAGGCTACAATGTTTTCTCGGGAAGGATTGAGGATGTCGAAGGAAAGATCCGTTCCGAAGAGGGCGAAACGATTAGTGACGAAGTTCTGCACAATGAAATGAATTGGCTAATTAAGGGTGCGATAGAACCATGATAAAAAAGATTGGGGTGCGTCCCTTAGTTGGTATTCTTTTTTTTGTTTTGATACTCCTTTTGGTAGGAGTTTTGCTGCGTGTCAAGTTTTCGAACCTGTTTGATAACTATGTCGAAAAGCAAGTGGCTTACCAAGCCGAAAGCTATGCCGCCGCGGCAGGAGAAAGGCTTGATCTTGAATTGAAATCTCTGGCAGGAATTTCTTCGGGGCTTTCTGCGAATATGAGTCATTTTGAGCCGATGCTTGCAACGCTTGAAGACCCGAATGGCAATTATTACTATGGCGTGATAGCCTTGAACGGTAAAATTGTCTATAGTGGCGATACGACTCATATCGATGCTTCGCATTTTAAGGGTATTTCGGAATCGTTCCATGGAATAAAATCCATAAGCTATTCCAAGGGAATAGGCCTTATGTTTTCGGCTCCTGTGTACAGCGGGAAAAATATCAAGTATGTGCTGTTCCGCATGTACAAAGAAGATGCGGTTGTTAGAATTTTTGGCGTACAAAGCTATGGTGGCCGAGGCTACGCAACTTTAAGAGATGCGAGAGATTCTATTATCATCAAGTCTTCGAATGATTCGCTTGGAACAGATTTGCTGTGGGGAGAAGAAGGGTTCTTGGCGGTTCGCGATAAGCTGAGAGCTGGCTTGAATGTCTCCATTTCTGCAGCGACGCATTTGGATGTTCGTGGTGTGGAATACTATTACTTTATCGCTGAACTCAAGTTACCGGGAGTTGCCTTGACGGGCGTAGTGCCCGAAAGAGAGGTGGCAGCTGAAAAAGATGATATTTCATTCTTGATTATCTGGGTCTTTGGGCTTTTGATATTCATGTTTACAATCGCCATGCTTTATGTAATTCTTTCCGAAAAGAAAGCCCGCGAAAACAAGGAGCTGCTTCGCGAAAAAGAAAATGCCGAAAGCGCAAGCAAGGCGAAGAGTATATTCCTTGCCAACATGAGCCATGAGATCCGTACGCCGATTAATGGAATTTTGGGCATGGATTCCATGCTCCTGAAGGAATGTAAGGACGAAACCCTGCGGGACTACGCCTTGAATATTCAAAGTGCCGGCCAGACGCTGCTTTCTCTGATTAACGATATTTTGGATATCTCCAAAATTGAATCCGGCAAAATGGAAATCCTGCCGGTGACGTACAGCGTGTTTACGGTGCTGAACGACTGCTACAACATGGTTGCTGTTCGTGCCAAGGATAAGAACCTAGAACTGGTAATGGATATTTCACCCGAAATCCCGACGGCGTTGTTCGGTGACGAAGTCCGCATTAGACAGGTGGTCAACAACTTGCTTTCGAATGCGGTCAAGTACACGAACGAAGGTTCGGTTACGCTTTCTGTCTGGACTGAAAAGGTCGATGTCGATCCGATGCAGGGCGACAATACTAGCCGTGTGGAACTCTTTATACAGGTGAAGGATACGGGTATCGGTATCCGTGAAAGGGATCGCGGAAAATTGTTTGCCGACTTTGTGCGACTTGATGAAAAGCGCAACCGCAATATTGAAGGGACAGGCCTCGGACTGAATTTGACCAAGCAACTGTTGGATATGATGGGTGGTACCATCGAGGTTGAAAGTACTTACGGAAAGGGTTCTGTATTTACGGTTCGACTGTTGCAACAGGTCAGTGACGAAAATCCGCTGGGTGATTTTGAAAAGCTCTATAGGCAACACGTGAATGTGGTGGATGCCGCGCAAGAAAGGTTTGAAGCGCCCGAGGCGAAAATCTTGGTGGTTGACGACGTGCAAATGAACCTGAAGGTTTTTGTAGGCCTCTTGAAGAACACCAAGATTCAAATCGATACGGCCATCAATGGCGCAGAAGCTTTGGAGTTTGTTCAGAAACAGCGCTATGATGTAATCTTCTTGGATCACATGATGCCGGTGATGGATGGCATAGAAGCGTTCCGCCGTATGAAAAAGTTGGTGTCAAATCCGAATGTCAATACTCCGGTGGTCATGCTTACAGCAAATGCCGTGGCTGAAGCCCGCAACGGCTATATGGATGAAGGTTTCTCGGATTACTTGGCTAAGCCGATTCGCGAAGAGGTTTTGCTGGCAACACTCAAGAAGTTCTTGTCGAAGGACTTGGTCAAGGTTCTGCATGAAGAAAAGAGTGAAGAGAAAAATTGCGATTCTGCAGAAGCCGTTGATGCAATGCCTCAGGTCGATTTGTCCGAAATGTTGGATACGGCAACGGGTCTTGCTTATTGCATGAACGACAAGAAATTTTATAAAGAAATGCTTGACGAATATGTAAAGAGCGAAAAGACTTCGGAACTGAAAGAATACTTTGAAAAAGGGGACTTTGAATATTACCGCATTACGGTACACTCCATAAAAAGCACTTCTCTTACAATCGGTGCGGTTAAAGTTTATGAAGACGCCAAGGCTCTGGAAATGGCCTGTAAAGAAGGCAACTTGGATTTCGTGAAACAGAACCATGAATTGTTCATGGAAGAATACAGGTCGCTTATCCGGGGAATTCAGGTGGGTTGTTCCAATTTGGGATAGGGGACGCAACTTCTGTACTTGCAAAAACGAATTTGTAGAGTTAAATTTCGTACAAAAGGAAGGTGTATATGAGAAAAATCCTCTATTTCGGCTTAATCGCCGCTTGTTCCCTGACTGCAAATGCATTTGCTCAGGATTTCTGTCAAACAGCCACTCATAGCGGTGAAAGTGTAGAATATTCCACAAATAAGGTGGGGTCGTTTGACAACGGGATTGGCTATGAACTCTGGAACGAAGGTGGTAACGGTGGTTCCGCAACGTTCTATGATGACGGTTCCTTCAATTGTAAGATGACTGGCGCCAAGGACTATCTGTGCCGTGCCGGTCTTTCTTTCAATAGCGATAAGACCCACGAAGAAATCGGTCACATGAAGGCTGATTTCAAGTTGGTCAAGGGTAATCTTTCTGGAATCGATTATTCCTACATCGGCATTTACGGTTGGACCCGTGAACCCTTGGTGGAATGGTACATTGTGGATAACACCGGTAGCCAGTATATGCCGGGCGACTGGGTTGCTCAGGGCTCTTCTGCAAAGAATCATGGCGTGTTTGAAATCGATGGCGCTCAGTATACGGTTTACGAAGGTGACCGTACCTCTTATTCCATCGATGGAGACAATAAATACTTCAAACAGTATTTTAGCGTGCGTAAGAGTAAGCGCGATTGCGGTACCATTGACATTACCGCCCACTTCAAGAAGTGGGAAGAACTCGGCATGAAGATGGGTAAGATGCACGAAGCCAAAATTCTTGGCGAAGCCGGAAGCACTTCGGGTGCAAACGCCAAGGGTGAGTACGACTTCCCGTATGCCAAGGTCTATATTGAAGGTGCGGAACCGTCCAGCTCTTCTGCTGAACCTGAATCCAGTAGCTCGACTGAAGCTATCAAGGGCATTCGTTCTATGACTGTTGGCACCAATACATCGTATGTGTTTGATGCTCAGGGCAAGTACCTCGGTTCTTTTGAAGCTGCTGATGCAGAATCTCTGAATGCAGCTATCAAGGCCAAGTACAATTCCGGCGTTTACATGGTGAAGCAGGGCGGCGCTGTCCGCAGCATCTCGGTGAAGTAAGCCGGTTCGATGTGGTAAATTTAAAGCCTCTCCTTCGGGAGAGGCTTTTTTGCGTACTAACTTTGCACGCCTTATCTATGCTTAGTCTTGAGGTGCTTCAGGCGGAACTCGTGCGATGACACCCACGGTGGCACGGGTGGCTTTCACCAAGTCGGCTGGAGCGACCTTCAGCTGTAAGCCGCGTTCGCCTGCGCTCACGTAAATGTAAGGGAACTGCATCGCGGTTTCGTGAATGAAAATCGGGAAGTTCTTCTTGAGTCCAAGCGGACTGCAACCGCCGCGAATGTAGCCGGTCAGTGGCGTCAAATCTTTAAGCGGAACGGTGTCGATCTTCTTGTTGCCGCTCACCTTGGCGGCGCCCTTCAAGTCGACTTCAAGATTGCCCGGCACCACGCACACGAGGTAGCCAATCTTGTCGCCGTGAACGAGGATCGTCTTGAAAACTTGATTGATGTCTTCGCCGAGGCTGTCGGCCACATGTTGCGCGCCCAGGTCGTTTTCGTCAACCTTGTAGGGGATGAGCTCGTAAGGAATTTTCTGGCGGTCTAGAATTCTTGCCGCATTCGTCTTCTTGATTTCCATAGCCCAAATATAGACAATGCATGAGCCGAGCGGTCATATAAGAAAGGTCGCGATGGAAATCGCGACCTAATCTCTCGTCTGTAGCGAACGCAGTGAGCGTTCTCTAGTCTCTCGTCTAAACTACAGCTTGATGCTGCAGCCCTTGGCGTTCCAGATTTCTTCGGCGTACTGCTTGATGGTACGGTCGGAACTGAACTTGCCCATGCGAGCGACGTTGAGGATGGCCTTTTCTGCCCAAGTCTTCTTGTCCAAGTATTCCTCGGCGACCTTCTTCTGCATGTCAATGTAGCTGCGGAAGTCTGCGCAGAGCAAGTAGGTGTCGTTGGTGAGGAGCTTTTCGGCAATGTGCTTGAACAGGTCCGGACGATCCGGGCTGAAGAAGCCAGAAGCAATCAGGTCGATCACGCGGCGCAGATCGTCGTCGTGTTCGTAGAAGTCGCGAGGACGGTAGCCCTTGGCGAGCAGGTCGGTGACTTCTTCCACGGTGAGGCCGAAGATGAAGATGTTGTCGTCGCCGACTTCTTCCTTCATTTCGACGTTAGCGCCGTCGAGCGTACCGATGGTGAGTGCGCCGTTCAAGGCGAACTTCATGTTGCCGGTACCAGAGGCTTCGGTGCCTGCGGTCGAAATCTGTTCGGAGAGGTCTGCGGCCGGAATGATCTTTTCGGCGAAAGACACGCGGTAGTTTTCGAGGAACACCATCTTGAGCTTGCCCTTGCAAACCGGGTCGGCGTCGATGATTGCGGCCACGGCGTTAGCGAGGCGGATGATCTGCTTTGCCATCCAGTAACCCGGAGCGGCCTTACCACCGATCATGATGGTACGCGGCATGATTTCCTTGCCGTCCTTCAGCTGGATGTACAGGTGAATGGCGTGCAGAATGTTCAAGAGCTGGCGCTTGTATTCGTGGATACGCTTGACCTGCACGTCGAAGAACGTGTTCACATCGACATCGACGCCCTGCGTTGCCTTGAGGTACTTGGCGAGGCGTTCCTTATTCTGCTTCTTGACAGCCATGAATTCCTTCTGGAACTTGGCGTCCTTTGCAAACTTTTCGAGCTTCTTGAGTTCATCGAGATCCTTGACCCAGCCTTCGCCGATCTTGGAGGTGATGAGTTCAGACATTGCCGGGTTAGCCTTGCGGACCCAGCGACGCGGCGTCACGCCGTTCGTCTTGTTGTTGAACTTTTCAGGCCACAGTTCGTAGAAGTCCTTGAAGAGCGTTGTCTTCAGGAGGTCGGAGTGGAGTGCTGCCACACCGTTCACGGCGAACGAACCCACGATGGAGAGGTAAGCCATGCGAACCATCTTGCAGCCGCCTTCTTCGATGAGGCTCATGCGGGCGAGGCGAGCGTTGTCGCCGGGCCACTTGAGGGACACCTGACGGAGGAAGCGTGCGTTGATTTCGTAAATAATCTGGAGGTGACGCGGCAGGAGCTTTTCGAAGAGGCTGACCGGCCACTTTTCAAGAGCTTCGGGCATCAAGGTGTGGTTCGTGTAGGCGAACGTGTGCGTCACGATTTCCCATGCATCGTCCCATTCCAAGTTTTCTTCGTCGAGGAGGATACGCATCATTTCGGCGATAGAGATAGCCGGGTGCGTGTCGTTCAACTGGATGGCGACCTTTTCGGGGAACACCTTCCATTCGCCTTCATGGAGCTTCTTGAAGCGGCGGATGATGTCCTGCAGAGATGCAGAGCAGAGGAAGTACTGCTGCTTGAGGCGCAGTTCCTTACCGTTCATGGAAGCGTCGTTCGGGTAGAGCACTTTGGAAATGGTTTCGGAAAGTTCCATGTCCTGCACAGCGGCGATGTAGTCACCGTTGTTGAAGTAGCTGAGGCCGAAGTCGTCGGTGGACTTGGCGCTCCAGAGGCGCAGGTTGTTCACGGTGTTGTTCTTGTAACCCGGAATCGGAGTGTCGTAGGGGAGAGCGAGCACGTAGTCCTTGGTTTCCCAACGGTTGCGGAGCTTGCCCTTTTCGTCCATCCAGCTGACCACGTAGCCGTACATGGGCACCTTGACTTCGTTCGACGGACGGGCGATTTCCCACGGGTTGGTGAGACGCAGCCAGTTATCCGGCTGTTCTTCCTGTTCGCCGTTCACGATTTTCTGGCTGAACATACCGTATTCATAGCGGATGCCCATACCGGTAGCCGGGAGTTCGAGCGTTGCCATGGAGTCGAGGAAGCAAGCGGCCAAGCGGCCGAGGCCACCGTTACCGAGACCGGCGTCGACTTCCTGTTCGCGGAGTTCTTCGAGAGTCATGCCGAGTTCGTCAAGAGCTTCGGTCACGGCGCTTTCGACGTCGAGGTTCAGCACGGAGTTGCCGAGGGTACGGCCAATCAAAAATTCGAGGGACAGATAGTAGACGCGCTTCACGTCTTTCTGGTAGTAGGTTTCCTGGGTTTTGATCCAGCGGTCAACCAAGCGGTCGCGTACGGCGTAAGCGACGGCCAGGAACTTTTCGTGGTCCGTCACGGTCGCGCTGTTACGGGCGAGCGTATGATGAATGTGGTCGGTGAATGCTTTGCGGAAAGATTCGGCATCGTTTCCGAGCACGGTCACTTCTTCAGCTTTTTTGAATGTTTTTGCCATAAGACAATCCCATGGGTTAGGTTTAAAATTTTACTCCATAAGTTTAGAAATATTTACGGGTTTTGTGTGGAGCAAAAAGTTAAATTAGGGGGATAGATAATAAACTAGAGGAAAAAACGATGAATATGAAAAAGTTTGTAGCCCGCAAGGCTTTCCCCGTGATTTGCGCAGCTTTTATTTCCGTTGTTATTGCAGGCTGCGGTGACGATTCTTCCAATTCTGCTAAGGCTTCTGTTGATACGACTCCGGTGGTAAATCCGACCGATAATACGACAACGGATCCTGCCACGGACCCGGCGACCGATCCTTCGACAAACCCCACGACGGACCCCGCTACTGATCCTGCTACCAATCCGGACAATCCGACAACCGATCCTGCCACAGACCCGGCGACCGATCCGACAGACCCGGCCACGGATCCTGCAACAAATCCTGATCCGGCTGTGAATCCGGATCCGTCTACCGATCCTTCTACAACGGTGTCCTCTTTTAATCGCGATCCGGCTGCCGCTGGTTTGGCTGTTACTCCCGATAGCACCGGCTTCTACGATGTGGGCGATGTGTACAAGGCCGTGCCTGCAACATCCAAGTTGGTATTTGTGATGCGCCATGCCGAACGCCAGACGAGCGAAGGTCAGGAATCCCTTTTGACTGAAAAGGGTGTGGAACAGGCCTTGAGCGTTGGCGCCAAGCTTGTGGGTGGTGACGAATCCTTCTATTACTCTTCGACTGATTTTATCCGTACCCGTACGACCGCAGAAAACATTGCCAAGGGCCGTGGTGAAACTGGCGTAGAAGTGGTTACTTGGGATGGAATCAACGGTGGCTACTTCTTGAAGGTTCCTTCTGATACCATGGATGCCTTTGTGAGAAACCGCGGCGGTTCCTGGAAGTTCATTTCTTCTTGGGCCTACGACGATCCGAATCCGTCTCGATTCACCAAGGACAAGATTCCGGAATACCTTTATGAACTGATGCCGCGTGGTGACCAGTTCGTCAACGAGGTCGTCCTGGCAAATCTGCCGAACTGGAAACGCGTAAGTTTCCTTATCTCTCATGACCTCTTGATTGAACCGCTGATTGCTTATGCCTCTAACAGAACGGTCGACTTGAAGTTCTATGAAAGCGGTAAATGGGCCAACTACCTGTCCGGTATCGCCATCGTGGTGGACGAGTCCAATCTCGTGACGCTCCTCCCGGTTCGTGGAATTGACTTGGGTTACATGTATACCGAAAAGCATCAGGCTACGCTTGATTCTCTCGCCGCTCTGCAGAACCCGTAGGACTTTCGGTTTTTCTCAATGAAAGTTGCTGTTCTGGGTTCGACAGGACTTGTCGGCAAGAATGTCTTGAAATTGCTCGCACGCCTCCCGCAGGTGGTGCGAGTTTTTTGTCCCGTCCGTAGCATTCCCGATTTAAAGGATTTAGGGATTCTCGAAGGTGCTTTCAAAATCGACTTCAAGCAAGTGGATTTTGAACAGGACAACGATGCCATGCGTTTGTTTTTCTATGCGGGTTTTACCGGATGCGATGCAGTGGTGTGTTGCCTGGGTACCACCAGAAAACAGGCGGGGGGCAAGGCCGCTCAGGAAAAGATAGACTTGAGGCTTCCTCTCAAGCTGGCAGCCATTGCCAAAAAGGCGGGCGTGAAAAATTTCTTATGCGTGAGTGCCATGGGCGCCGACTCTCATTCGCCGTACTTCTATAATCGTCTCAAGGGGCAGCTGGAAGAAGGCCTTGACATGATGGGCTTTGAAACGCTTACGCTTGTGCGGCCTTCGCTGTTACTCGGAAAGCATAAAGACAAACGATTTGGTGAAGATCTGTTGCAAAAGATTTTTGGCGCGCATCCGGAATGGCTTCCGGCGTATGTGCGCCCAGTGCATGCTGAAACGGTTGCTGCCCATTTGGTGACTTCCGTTTTGAAACCGCCTAAAGATCACGTGTGCGCGACGGATGGAAAAATGGGCAAGCGGATTATCTATAATCGCGTGCTTGCCCAGACGAAAGTCGATAATTTGTTTTAGCGACTATTTGAATTTCCAGAACTTGTACAGGTACTTTGCCGTTTGAACGGGCGTCTTCAAGAAGGCGCTCTTCTTGTATCCGCTAAGGGCGAATCCTTGCAGCACCTTGTAAAGTCCGATTTGATCTTCGCGGTTGATGGCCAGCAGGAATCTGCGGAACTTGTATTCGAAGTCGTGCATCTTGCCGAAGTAATTGTAGCAGCGAGTTTCGTACTGCTTCAGGAATGCCTTCGAAAGATTGTCTGCCTTGAGACCTTGGTCTACGTATTCGGCGCAGAATCGACCGGCGCGCATCGCGGCAGCGATGCCACCACCCGTAAGCGGGTTGGTGTGGTGGGCGGCGTCGCCCACCAGGGCGAAGTGGTCGAGCGTGTAGTCCTTGAGGGTGCTGGAAACCGGAACCATTCCACCGACGGTATGGTTGATTTTTGCACCGGGGAAAAGCTTTTCGAGCCATTCCATGGTGACTTCGAGAATGTTTCCGCTGTGCTTGCCTGCGGCGAGGAAACCTGCGCCGAAGTTCGTCACGTTCGACTTTTGCTTCGGGAAACTCCAGATGTAGCCATCGTTGATAAAGTCGTGGCCTTGCCAGAAGGTCAAGTAGTCGGGCTTCGTCAAAAGCCCCTGGACCTGGATGTCGACACCCGTGCAAGTTTCGCGCGGATTCTGTGCGGACTTGAGTCCCACCATGCGACCGATGCGGCTTTCTACACCGTCGGCAGCGATGACCATTTTTGCAAAAATTTCCTGCGTGGCAGTTTCGGTGACGGAACCGCATCCGTCGCCTTTGCCCAGCACGACGCGGACCATGCGCTTGCCGCCTTCCACGGCACCCACGAATTCGGCTCGGGCACATGTCTCTACCTGGGCGCCGTCATCGGCCGCCAGCTTTGCAAGCCACGGGTCAAAAATTTCGCGGTTCAGCATGATGCCGGTTCCCGGCTTGGGAACTTCGATGTTCACGCCGGCGGGGCCATAAATGTAGAGCCCGTTGATAATGCTTTCGATGCAGCTGTCGTCAATAGGACCGTAAGTCTGCAAGTCGGCGAGCGTCGTGCTTGCTTCGCCGCAGCGCACCGGGAACCCGATGCGTTCGCGCTTTTCGAGGAGCAGCACCTTGTGCCCTGCACGTGCTAAGTTTCTTGCGGCTACAGAACCGCCGGGCCCTGCGCCAATGACCACGACATCGTATTCGGAATTAAGCATTGCCAGCCTCCTCGATCTTTAGCGCACCTACAGGGCACGCCTTGACGCAAATGCCGCACTTGATGCATTTTTCGGGGTCAATCTGCAAGTCGAGTCCGTACATGTCCAGGGCCATCTGGGGACAAATGCCCACACAGCCCGCACAGGCGAGACATACTTTTCTGTCGTGAACAAGCTTCTTCATTGAGGATGAATATAGAAAAGTTACTAAGACGAGAGACGAGAGGCGAGAGACGAGAGGAGCTATGTTGAAGAAAAATGAAGAAATCTTTCGTCTTTCGTCTGTAGGCCCGTAGGGCCGTTCTTTAGTCTAGTATGCTACTTCGCCAGTCAGGCGTTTCTGGAAATCGTCGCGGACAAGGGGCTTGTCAAACAGGAATCCCTGCGCGCTTCCGCAATTGATTCCCTTGAGGTAGTCGGCCTGTTCCTGGGTTTCCACGCCTTCGGCGATTACGTCCTTGTCCAGTTCGCGGGCCATTTTCACCACGTTGCGGAGAATGACCTCGTCGTGGGAATTGGCCTTGCCGATATTATTCAGGAGGGACTTGTCGATTTTGACGACGCTGACGTTGTAGTCCTTGAGCACGTTCAAGGTGGAGTATCCCGTGCCGAAGTCGTCGATGGCGACGCCGATGTTGTTCTGGCGCATGATATCGATGAACTTCTTCATGGCGACAGTATCGTCAAAGTCGGAAACTTCGGTCAGTTCCACTTCGATGTACTTGCCGTCAAGTTCGTACTTGTGCAGGATTTCGAGAATGCGGTCCGCAAAATCTTCGTTGCGCAAATGCAACTTGGAAAAGTTCGAAGAAATGCGGACGGGTTCGATTCCTGCCTTCACCCAATCGTGAATGTCGTTACAGGCGGTCTCGAAAACGTAAAAGTCCAGTTCGCAGATGGTGCCTTCGCGTTCCAGAACGGGAATGAAGTCCATGGGGGGCACGATGGTCTTGTGACGGATCCAGCGCACCAGGGCTTCGGCGCCGTTTATGACTTTGTCTGTCAGGCTAATCTTGGGCTGGTAGAACACCACCAGTTCGCGGTTCCTGAGGGCGTTGTGGAACTCGCTGGAGATTTCTCTCTGGTGGATAGACTGGATCTGCATTTCCTTGGTGAAGAACACCACGTCGCGGTTCTTGATCGCTCTTGCGGCCATCATTGCCGTGGAGGCGTTGTTCAAGGCGTCGCCTACGATAACGTTTTCTTCGATGGGGTAGACGCCCATACGGGTCTGAATGCGGGCTTCTACGGGTTTGGGGCCCTGGCTCAAGCTCAGTTCCGTATTCCTGAACTTTTCGATAAATTCTTTTTGGCGATCCTTTTTGGTCAGAACGAAGAAGTTGTCGCCACCCAGTCTTGCAATCAGTTCGGTTTTGTCCAGGAACAGGAGAATCTGCTTTACGAAGGTCCTAAGGGCGAGGTCGCCCATCTGGTTGCCCATAGACTTATTAATATACTTGAAGTTCTTCAGGTTAATAAAGAAGGCTGTATAGTCCTTGAGGTTTTCTCTGATGAACTGCTGGGTAAAGGCGAAAATGCCTGCCTGGTTGTAGGCTCCGGTCATGCCGTCGAAAATGGCGACCTTGCGGGTGTTGCCCATGAGACGGGCGCGGCCAGTGAGAATAAAGAAGTCCCAACTCAGCAACTGGACGAACTTTCTTTCGTTTTCCGTAAAGGAGTGGCCTTCGATAGGGTGGGCCTGGAAGGTGAAAGATCCCTGCTCGCCGGTGGTCATGGTTTCGGAAAAATCGGGGGTAGCCGGTAAATTCGGCAATTTTTCCTTATCGTGGAAAGCTGTAAATTCCCCGGAAATCCCGTTAGGCGCAAATTGGCTGACCGGTGCATAGAAATTGCAGTGGATCAGGCCGATATTTGCGCTTTTGGCAAGAAGCGGGAGATGTCTGGACATAAGGGCGAATATTTCGTCTGTACTAAAGACCGGGCCCAAGAGCTTGGACCTGAAATCAAGATAGATATCATTGTACAAAGGAATATCCATTACATCCTCAACATACCAAAACCGCGCCAAAATTACAAAAAATTTACACCGGTTGCAACTGTTTTTCCTTTTAAAAGGGCATAAATGTGTTGCATATCTCACAATATATGTTTTTTCTGAGGAGTGTGTGCATCATGTCTTAAAAAACAATCTTGAATGTTAGACTATTCTAACTTAAAATACTATATTACATTCATCTTTTCTTTGCTCTTTAGGCTCTCTCCCTTACTCTAAAAAGCTATCTTTACGCTCGCATTTAAAGAGGTAACCTCCTATGAGTAATGAGGCAGAAAAGCCGAATTTCATTACGACTTCTCTTGACTTTTTGGTCAATTGGGGCCGTACGAACTCCCTATGGCCGTTTCCGTATGGTACGGCATGCTGTGCAATCGAATTCATGAGTACCGAAGTGGGCCGTTACGACTTGTCACGTATCGGGTCAGAATACGTCCGCTTTACGCCGCGCCAGTCCGATGTGCTGCTTGTGGCTGGTACGATTTCTTACAAGCAGGCTCCGATTCTCAAGCGCATGTACGAACAGATGGCAGAACCCCGCTGGGTGATCGCCATGGGTGCTTGCGCCAGCTCTGGCGGTTTCTATGACTGCTACTGCACGGTGCCGGGCATTGACCACATTATTCCGGTGGATGTCTATATCGGCGGTTGCCCCTCTCGCCCGGAAGCCTTCTTCGAAGCCATGTTTGATTTGCAGAAGAAGATCAAGGACGAATCCTACATGAAACAGCGCGCCGAACGCGTGAAAGACCAGCTCGAAATGATCAAGGCGAAGACCGAACAGGCTAAGGCGGAAGCACGCGAGTTCGCTCGTGAAAAGACTGCCGAACTCAAGGAATTCGTGACGGAAAAAGAGCAGGAACTTGTCAAGAAAGCCCAGTTCTGGAAGGAGTAATGATGGAATCCGTGATTGACATTCTAGAATCCAAGTTTGGCGCCAAGCGTGATGAAAAGGCCAAGTGGGATGCCTGTGTGGTGGTTCCCAAGGAATACCTGCATAATGCGGTTGAATTCTTGAAGAACGACCCGTCGATGCAGTTTGATATGCTCCTGGACTTGGCTGGTATCGACTACCTGACTTACCCGAACCATGAAGGTCCCCGTTTTGCCGTGAGTTACGCCTTTAAGTGCGTTAAGAAGCCGGGCTCTCGCGTCCGTCTTAAGGTGCTGGTCAGCGAGGCTGACCTGAAGGTTCCGACCATTACTGATTTGTATGCAAGCGCCAATTGGCTCGAACGCGAAGTCTATGACCAGTACGGTATCGTGTTTGAAGGACACCCCGACCTGCGCCGCATTCTGAACCATGTTGAATTTGTGGGTCACCCGCTCCGCAAGGATTACCCTGCCCAGAAGCGCCAGTGGCTCTCGACGACCGACTTCCTGATTCCGGAACTGGAAAAGCGCCTGGAAGACAAGGGCTACAAGGTGATCCAGCGCTCCAAGGAAATCATGCCTGTCGAAGAAGAATATCTTGAAGGGAGTATCAGAGAATGATCGTACTTGACCCGAATGGCGAAAAGATGAACCTGATGGCCCTGAACGTGGGCCCGACGCATCCGGCGACCCACCACTGCGTGCGCTTGCTGGCTGCTCTCGATGGCGAAACCATCGTGGCTGGTGTTCATGAAATCGGTTTTATGCACCGCGGCTTTGAAAAGATGGTCGAACGCGGCACCTGGCAGCAGGTGATTCCGTACACCGACCGCTTGAACTACTGCTCTGCAATGATGAACAACATTGCATTCTGCCGCGCAGTCGAAAATATGTACGGTATCGAAATCCCGGAACGCACCAAGGTGCTCCGCGTGATTGTGAACGAACTTTCCCGCATTAACGACCACTTTATTTGCGTGGCTGCCGCATTCCAGGACTTGGGCGGTACGACTCCGTTCATGTACGCCTTTAACCCGCGTGAAGAAATCATGCTGATTTGGGAAAAGCTCACGGGCGCTCGCCTGACGAATAGCTTTGCCCGCATTGGCGGCCTCTACCGCGATAGCTACAACGGCTTTGAAGACGACGTTCTCGCTGCTTGCAAGTCGGTGGAAAAGGCCCTTAAGGATCTGCACGCTTGCTTGGACCGCAACCGTATCTTCCTCGACCGTACCGTGGGTGTCGGCAAGATTTCTGCCGAACGCGCTATCAGCTACGGCTGGACCGGTCCGTGTCTCCGTGCCACGGGCGTCGAAAGCGACCTCCGCAAGGATGAACCTTACTACGACTACGAAACCTACGACTGGGAAGTCGTGGTCGGCACGCAGGGTGACGCCAACGACCGTCTGCAGGTGCGTCTTGCTGAAATTGAAGAATCTGTGAAGATTGTGCGCCAGGCCCTGAAGCGTCTCGCTCCGGGCCCGGTCGACATCGTCGACCCGCGCATCCGCGTGCCCGCGCACAAGCTTGCCTACCAGGATATGGAAGCCCTTATCGGCCGCTTCAAGAGCGTGTACGAAGGCATCCGCGTGCCCGAAGGCGAATACTACTGCGCAAGCGAATGCGCGAACGGCGAACTCGGCTTCACCATCGTCTCTGATGGTTCTGGCCACCCGTACCGCATCAAGGTGCGTTCACCTTCGTTTGCCCACGTTTCTGCGTTTAACGAACTCGTCGAAGGCCTGACTCTTGCCGACTCGATGGCAACTCTGCCTGGCCTCAACATGATTGCTGGAGAACTTGACCGATGACACAACATATTCAAGGTGCAGTTCAGTTTGTATCGAATAACCATTTGAAGTTCGACGGCCCGAGCGAAGCGATTCCCGCTCTCCCGGATCCGGGTCAGACTTTTGGCTACGTGAACAAGCCTGTTCCGCAGCCCGCTCCGAAGGAAGTGCTCGCAAAGCTCGACACTCCTGAAATCAAGGAACGTTGCGCCGACTTGCTCAGCCGTTATCCGGTGGGCCAGGGCGCTCTGCTTGAAGTTCTTTGGCTGGTGCAGGGCGTGTTCGGTTGGGTTCCGACCGAAGGTATCCGTTGGGCTGCAAACGTTTGCGGTTGCGCTCCGGCTCATGCTCTCGGTGTCGCCACTTTCTATACCATGTATAATCACGCCCCGAAGGGCAAGTTCCTGTTGCAGTTCTGCCGCAACATCAGCTGCGCCATTAAGGGTGCACAGCCGCTGATCAAGTATGTCGAAAACAAGCTTGGCGTTAAGTCCGGCGAAACGACTCCTGATGGCATGTTTACTGTGCTCCAGGTGGAATGCCTCGGTAGCTGCGGTAACGGCCCGATGATGCTGGTGAACGATGACTTCGCCACCGACGTTATTGACGGTCAGCTCAAGATGAAGCGCGGTACGACTCTTACCGAAGCAAGCATCGATCGCATTATCGATTGGTGCAAGGCCCACGCCAACAACATTCCGAAGCACGACGTGCTCGGCGGAATCGTGAAGGGCCACGGCGGTCACCCCGGTGCTCCGGGCGCTACGGCAAAGCCGCAGGTCGCCGACTACGCTCCGCCTTCTCCGGTTTTGAACGTGAAGGCTGAAGCTGACGAAAACGGCGCCACCCTTACTTGGAAGGGCGCTCCTGAATTCACGAAGATTGTCGTCGAAAAGAAGGACGGCAGCAACTGGGTCGCTGTCGGTGAACCCGGCGTGAAGGACAAGGCTTTTGTGGACGCAGCCGGTAAGGTCGGCGATGTGTACCGCATGATTGCCACTTCGGGCGAACGCACTGCAAAACCTTCCAAGGAAGCGGTTACCACTCAGAAGCCCGCTCCGGTAGAGGAGGCTAAGTAATTATGGCTGAAGTAGTAAAAGTTTGTACAGGAAATTTTGGCAAGGGCGCCCAGGACATTGAAGTCTACAAGAAGTTGGGCGGCTACGCAAACATTTCGGATCGCTTGTTCAACATGAGCCAGTTCGAAGTGATTGACTACGTGCAGCGTTCCGGTCTCCGTGGCCGTGGCGGTGCAGGCTTCCCGACCGGTATGAAGTGGAGCTTTGTTCCGCGCAATTCCGGCAAGCCCGTGTACATCGTGGTGAACGCTGACGAAGGCGAAGGCGGTACGTTCAAGGATCACTTCCTGATGATGGAAGATCCGCACCGCTTGATCGAAGGCTTGATTATTGCAGCTTGGGCTCTCGGTAGCCGAGCCGCATACATCTACTGCCGTGGCGAATTCCTGCCTTGCATCGAAAGCTTGAACAAGGCTTTGAATCAGGCGTACGCCGCCGGTTACCTCGGCGAAAATATTTGCGGGACCAAGTTCAGTTTCGATATCTTTGTTCACCGTGGCGCTGGCGCCTACATTTGCGGTGAAGAAACTGCTCTTATCAACTCGCTCGAAGGCCAGAAGGGTCAGCCCCGCCTCAAACCTCCTTTCCCGGCGGTGAGCGGTGCATGGAAGTCTCCGACTTGCGTGAACAACGTCGAAACCATCATGGCTCTCCCGTGGATTTTCCAGCATGAACCCGAAGAATACGCCAAGATGGGTACGCCGCGCGCCGGTGGTACCAAGGTGTTCTGCATCTCGGGCGACGTGAAGAATCCGGGTGTGTACGAAGCTCCGCTCGGCACTCCGATGATGACGATGATTAACGATTATGCCGGCGGTGTCGTGGGCGGAAACCTGAAGGCTGTGCTTCCGGGTGGTTCTTCTTGCGCTCCGCTGAACGCAGGCGAATGTGCCGTAGCCACGATGGACTACGAATGCCTCGCCTCGATGAAGACGATGTTCGGTTCGGGCGCCATGATTGTGATTAACGATACGCACAACATGGCTGAACTCCTGAACGTGCTCGGCAACTTCTACAGCCACGAATCTTGCGGCCAGTGCACTCCGTGCCGCGAAGGTACGGGCCTTCTGCACCGCATTCTGAACCAGATTGTGGAAGGCAAGGGTCACGATGGCGACGTGGAACTGATGCAGAGCCTGAGTGGTGGATTTGGCGGCGTGACGATTTGCCCGCTTTCCATTTCTCTCGGCGGCCCGGTGTCTAGCTACACCGCAAAGTTCAGAGCCGACTTCGATGAATTAATCGCAAAGAACCCCGAACATGCCAAGCCGCGTGTTCAGGAAAACTATCGTCCTGGAATTTTCTGGTAATCATATGAGTAACTTCTACAACATGCCGAAACTCCCGACCGAGAATAGCCCGAAGGTGGAAATCTTCGTGGACGACAAGGCGGTGATGGTTCCTGGCGATACGAACCTCCTCGAAGCCCTCAAGGCTGTCGGGATTGAAACTCCCCACGTATGTTACCACCCGTATTTGCCGGTGTCCGGTAACTGCCGCCAGTGCCTGGTGGAACAAGAAGGCCCCCGCGGTCGCATGCTGGTGATTGCCTGCTATACGCCGGTGGCTCCGGGTATGAAAATCTACACGCCGGCATCCAGCGCCCGTGTGAAGAATGCCCGCAAGGCAACCCAGGAATTTATGCTGGTGAACCACCCGCTCGATTGCCCGATTTGCGACAAGGCCGGTGAATGCACCTTGCAAGAAAACTTTATGGAAGCGGGCCAGAACGAATCCCGCATGCGTCCCGAATACGGCAAGAACTACCACGGCAATCCGGCTCACCAGTTCATTGATGCCAAGGGGCAGCTCCGTGGCGGTAAGCACGTGGATCTCGGTCCCCGCGTCTTGCTTGACGAAGAACGCTGCGTGCAGTGCGACCGTTGCGTGCGCTTTATGCGTACCATTGCCGGTTCCGAACAGCTGCAACTTGCTGGCCGTGCTGACCACACTTACATTACTACGTTCCCGGGCGAAAAGCTGGATCACGAATACGACTTGTGCGTCACCGACGTTTGCCCGGTAGGCGCCATGACCGCAAAGTACTTCCGCTTCCAGAAGCGCGTTTGGTTGCTTTCCCACACGCCGACGATTTCGATGGACGACTCCTTGGGCGCAAACATTTGGCTTGATTACGCCGACGGTCACATCTATCGCGTCATGCCGCGTTGCAACCCCGAAGTGAACCGCAGCTGGCTTTCTAACACCAGCCGTCTCGCATTCCAGAACTTCGACAAGAACCGCCTCCCGTCTATGGACCTGGATGCGGTGAAGGCTGCCATTAAGAACGGGGGCAAGGTCGCCCTCGTTGCCGGTGGCTCTTGCACGAACGAAGATCTCGCTGCGCTCCGCGTGCTTAAGGAAGCCTTGGGCGACTCCGCCGAACTCTTCGGCGGCACCTTCAAGAAGGTGGGTGCCCCCGACGGTATCGCCATGAGTGGCGACCCGCTTGCTAACCGCGCCGGTTTCAAGCTGCTCGGCATCCCCGATAACAACCTTGACAATCTCGTCGATCGTTGCAGAAAGGATGTCGTGAAGAGAGCTCCTGAATTCAAGGTGCTTATTACGGTGAATGCTGATCTCTTCGGCGAAGGTGGCGAAGTTACTGCCGCTCTCGAAACGATTCCGACTCGCATTGCTCTCTCGGCATTCGACGATGCAACCTCCAAGAAGGCCACGCTGGCTTTCGGTATTCGTCACTGGAGCGAAGTCCAGGGCACTATGGTGAACAGCATGAACATTCTTCAGAAGCTGAATGCCTGCCCGGTTTGCCCCGACGAAAACCTTTGCCCCGCTTACGAAGTGCTCTCTGAACTTGCCGGTTGCAAGTTCGAAAGCGCTTTCGCTGCCTTCAAGAAGGCGGGCGAGTACGCAAGCGCCTTGGCTGGACTCTCTTACGATACCATCAAGAGCACTGGCAAGTTGCTCGAAGGAGGTAACGCCTAATGGATATTATTGAATCCAAAACTTGGGTGGAATGGGTCATTACCATCGCAAAGTTTGGTTTCTGCTTTGTGCCGGTTCTCTATATTCTGCTCCTGATTCCTATGGAACGTCGTGGTGCAGGTTTTATGCAGGACCGCCAGGGCCCGAACCGCTCTTACATCAAGGTTCCGTTCTTCGGTAAGGTTCGCCTGTTCGGTTATGTGCAGAACATGTGCGACGGTACCAAGCTTTTCTTCAAGGAAATGTTTGCTCCGAGCGGTTCCAAGAAGTTCCTCTACTATGTGGCTCCGGCAATCCCGTTTGCCATCGTGTTCCTTAGCCCGTGTGTGATTCCGTGGTTTGGTCCGATGGTGTTCGAATGGGGTGGTAAGGTCGTCCGTATTGCAGGTCCGATTGTCGATTCCGAAGTGGGCATCCTGTTGCTCTTCGGTTTCAGCTCCCTCTCTGCTTACGGTGCCGTTCTCGCTGGTCTTAGCTCTCGTTCCAAGTACAGCTACCTCGGTTCCTTGCGTACCACTGCAATGACCATTAGCTACGAAGTCTGCCAGGGCCTTTCCATGATGGGTCTCCTGTTGCTCGCAGGTTCCTTCAGCCTCACCGATATCGTGAGCTGGCAAGAACACCATGTGTGGGGCATTGTGGCTCAGCCGGTGGCTTTCTTCTGCTTCTTGATTGCGACGATTGCTGAAACGGGTCGTGCTCCGTTCGACGTGGCCGAAGGTGAACCGGAACTCGTTGCCGGTTATCACACCGAATATGGCGCCATGCAGTTCGGCTTGTTCTACATGGGTGAATACTCCCACATTTGCATCAGCAGCCTTTTGGTGGCAACCCTCTTCTTGGGCGGCTACTCGGTTCCGTTTGTAACGACCGAAACCATCCAGACCCATATGGGTGGCTCTCTCGCCATTCTCTGCTGGGTGATGGCATTCCTCGGTCTTGCTTTCCTCCACATGATTTACCGCTATTCTCGCAAGCTTGCCGCTTCCAAGCAGAGCAACAAGATGGAAATCTTGCAGGAATACAAACTTTACAAGACGGTGGCCTGGCTTGTTACTGCAGCCTTCATCGCTGCTGGCGTTTGCTCCTGGCTCTACTACAACCCGGAATACTCCATGGTTAACGGCGTTGTGGTGAACAGCCTCGGTGCTGCTCTCGGTACTGCCGCCATTCATCTGTTGGTGCTCCTCGCCAAGAGCGTGTTCTTCTGCTGGGTGTGGATTTGGGTTCGCTGGACTCTCCCGCGCTTCCGCTACGACCACATTATGCATCTCGGCTGGAAGATTATCTTGAACATCGCTATTTTGAACCTCATTGTGACCGCCGTGGTTGCAAAGCTTTTGGGAGGTAACTAATGGCCCGCGTTATTAAACAAAGACCCATGAACTGGGTGGAACGCCTCTACATTTTCGAGGCCATTCGCGGTTTGTGGACGACTCTCAAGCACGCCGCCCGCGGTCTGTTCCGCTACGAACAATTGCCGACTATTTCTTATCCGGAAGGTCAGCCCGAAGTTCTTAGCAGCTATCGCGCCAAGCATCGCCTGATGTTGCGCCCCGATGGTACCCCCCGTTGCGTGGCCTGCGGCATGTGCGCTGCAGCTTGCCCCGCTCACTGTATTTATATCGAAGCTACTGCCAGTGACGATCCGCGTATCGAAAAGAAGGTGAAGCGCTTTGATATCGACCATTTGACTTGCGTGTTCTGCGGCCTTTGCGTTGAAGCCTGCCCGGTGGACGCTCTCCGCATGGATACCAAGGAAATCATCTTTGAACATCGCACCCGCGAAGAATTCGTGGCAAACCTCAAGACTCTCACGAGCTGGGATCCGAAGGATTACCCCGAAGATGAACAGAGCCAGAAGGCTCCGGGTGGAACAAAGAATGCCCAGGCGCGCGCTGTCTGGGGAATGGAGGTAAAGTAATGCTTGCCCTGATTTATTTCATTGTTCTCGCTGCGATTGCCGTGGTTGCCTCTCTTGGCGTGCTTTTCTCGAAGCACCCGTTGTACGGCGGTCTTTCGCTGGTGCTCACCATGCTTTCCCTTGCGGGCATTTACGGCCTCGTAGGTAGCCCCTTTATCGGTGTGGTGCAGATCATGGTCTACGCCGGCGCTATCATGATGCTCCTGGTATTCGTGATTTCCGTCTTGAACGCCGCGAAGGATTCCAAGACGCCCATGTTCGATGGCGTGTCCATCTTCGTGGTCATTGCGGCGCTTGCCCTTGCCGGTCTCGTGGGTTTTGCCCTGGTGCTTTCTCCCATGGGTTTCGACGTCACGACGCTCCGTGGTTCTGTGGAAATGACTTCCAAGAATCTTTTCGATACTTCGAAGACGGGTCCCGGTTACTTCGTGTTGTTCGAAGTGCTTGGCCTGTTGCTGCTTTCTTCCATGGGTGCGGCTGTGCTGATGGCTAAGAAGCGCTTGGGCTCCGAGGTCTCTGAAGAAGATCATAAGGAGGATAAGTAATGGAACTCCAACCGATTTACATCCAGATTCTTGCCCTGGTGATTTTCACCATCGGCTTGATTGTCGCCCTTTCTCGCCGCAATGTGTTCTTTGTGCTCATGGGTATTGAACTTGCGCTCAATGCCGTGAACCTTTCCTTTGTGGGCTTTGCAAAGACGCTTCCGGCCGACTTGAGCGTGGCGGGCCAAATCTTCCCGCTGTTCTCGATTGCCGTCGCTGCTGCCGAAGCTTGCGTGGGCCTCGCTCTTGTCATCCTCATTTTCCGCAACCGTGAAAGTGTCGATTCCGACAACTATTCCAATATGAAGGGGTAAGCAATGACAAATTTACCGCTTTGGATAATTCCTCTTTTCCCGCTTCTCGGAACGATTCTTCTGGGTGCGATTGCCGTGATTTCTTCGGGGAGCAAGAAAGGCCCCTCTGAAGGTTTTGTGGGCGCCCTCTCGGTGCTGTTCCCGGTGGTATCCTTTGTGTTCGTGGTGATTCTTGCTTTCGGTATGCCCGATGGCGGTATCCGCGAAACGCTTTGCAACTGGATTGACATCCCGATGCTCAAGGTCGATATCGGATTCCTGTTCGACGGCCTTTCTCGCGTGATGCTCCTGTTCGTGACCGGTATCGGTTCGCTCATCGCTCTCTACTCGATTGGTTACATGCACGGTGACCGCGGCTTTACCCGCTTCTTCGCCTACATTAACCTCTTCCTGTTCAGCATGATCGTGCTCGTACTTTCCGACAGCTTGCTCCTCACCTTCCTCGGTTGGGAAGGCGTGGGCCTTTGCTCCTACTTGCTGATCGGTTTCTGGAACCACGACTTGAACAACTGCAAGGCCGCTAACAAGGCCTTCATCGTGAACCGCGTGGGTGATATCGGCTTCTTGCTCGGTATGCTTTGCCTTGCAACGCTGGGTGGCTCCGCCGTTTTGAATTACGATGCCTTGAACAAGTTCATTGAAATGCTTCTTGCTGGTGGCCATGTGGAACTTGCCGCTCCGATCCTTGCGATTGCGGGCCTTCTGTTCTTCGTGGGTTGCACGGGTAAGTCCGCTCAGATTCCGCTCCTCACCTGGCTCCCGGATGCCATGGCTGGTCCGACTCCTGTGTCTGCCCTCATCCATGCCGCTACTATGGTGACCTCTGGCGTGTACCTGCTGGCTCGTCTCAGCCGCATGTTCGTTCTTATTCCTGAAGTGCTCATCATCATCTTGATTGTGGGTATGCTTACCGCTTTCTGGGCTGCAGTTGCAGGTCTCTTCCAGAACGACATCAAGAAGGTGCTGGCCTACTCGACCATTTCTCAGCTCGGTTACATGTTCATGGCTGCTGGCGCTTCTGCCTTCGACGCCTCGATCTTCCACGTGTTCACCCACGCCTTCTTCAAGGCTGCCCTCTTCTTGGGCGCCGGTGCCGTGATTCACTCCCTTGCGGGTGAACAGGATATGCGCCGCATGGGTGGCCTCATCAAGAAGACTCCGGTGACCGCTTGCGTGATGATTTTCGCCTTCCTCGCGATTATCGGCTTCCCGGGCTTTGCTGGTTTCTGGTCCAAGGATCTTATCTTGGAACGTCTCTATACGAACGCTCCTTTCGGTGAAGTCTTCTACTTTGCGGGTCTCCTTACGGCTGTGATTACGGCGGTCTATATGGGTCGTCTCATCATCATGACCTTCTTCGGTGAATACCGCGGTTCCAAGGAAAGCGAAGAACACATTCACGAAGCTCCGGCCAGCATGCTGATCCCGATGGTGATTCTCGCTTTCGGTGCCGTGTTTGCCGGTTACCTGTGGGCTGATTCCATGGGCATCAAGTTCTTTGCTAATACTCTTGCTCCGGTGGTGGGCGAGGCCCAGAACTACAGCTTGGGCTCTGCAACTCATCACGTGAATGCGTTGACCTTCGCCTGCTTCGGCACGGCTGCCGCTCTGCTCGGTATGATTATTGCCTACGCGCTTTACGGCCGTACTCGCATCCCGCGCATTCCGGCTAAGTTGAGCAGCGCTCCTGTTGGCGCCAAGGCTGACTGGACGTTCTTCTTCGACTACATCCATGAAATTTTCATTGTCATGACCAAGGCTGCAGCCTTTATCGCTGACATGTTTGTCGATAAGGTCCTGCAGGGAATTCAGTGGACCGTGGGTTCCATTGTTGAAATCATTGGTGATGGCGTGAGTTCTTTCCAGGTGCGCAAGGTGCGCGTGCAGCTTACGCTTAGCCTGGTGGGTGTCGCCGCCTTAGTTGCCGTTGTACTTTTGACCGGAGGATTGTTCTAATGCTTTTACATCTTCTTGTCCTCGCTCCTTTTGCCGCAGCCATTTTGATGATGGCTACTTCCAAGGAAGATCCGAAGTCTTCTTCTAGACTGGCCTTCCTGTTCGGCTTTGCTTTCGTTGCTCTGTCCATTGCTCTGATCGCCAGCGGCAACCAGGCTACCGAAGCTGTTGAATGGTTCCACATTCCGGGTGCCAAGGGTGCTGTTTACTACTACTTGTACAGCCATGGTCTGGGTGCCTGGATGGTGTTCCTTTCTTGCGCCCTTTCTCTTGTGGCCTTGATGACGGCTCGTAATACGGTCGACAAGAACTACCGCAACTTCGCCATCGGCATTTTTGCCTTGATGGGCGCTATGAACGGTACGTTCCTCGCCGCAGACGCAGTGCTGTTCTTCTTCTTCTTCGAAGCCATGGTGTTTCCTGCCGCAGTGCTCATTGCAGGCTTCGGTGGCAAGGAACGTCGCAAGGCCGCTATGACCTTCGCAATTTACACCCTGGTCGGTTCTGCCCCGATGATGGTTGCCCTCTGGTACCTGATTACGCTGGCAGACAACTCCCTGGTGCTTTCCTTGGCGGTGGCTCTCCAGAATCTTGATTCGGCAACGCAGATGACGCTTCTGCTTTGCTTCTTGCTCGCCTTCTTGGTGAAGACTCCGATTTTCCCGTTCCATGGCTGGCAGGCAATCACTTATGCAGAAGCTCCGGCTCCGCTTTCGGCAATCCTTACGGGTGCCATGAGTAAGGCTGGCGTGTTCGGCTTCATCGCCTGGATTCTTCCGATTTTCCCGCTTTCGATGGAAGTGGTGGATTCCATGATGTGGCTTGGCTTGGCTACGGCCATTTACGGAGCCCTGATGGCCCTCCGTGCTACTGACGGCAAGAAACTCCTCGCTTTCAGCTCCATGAGCCATTTGGGCTTGGCTGTGGCAGGCGTGTTCAGCCTCTCTGAATCCATGCTGCCGGCTGTCTTGGTGCTTTTGGTTGCTCACGGTCTTTCTGCTGGCGCCCAGTTCTACCTGATGGGTATTGCCGAACGCTTTGCCGGTACTCGCGATATCGAACAGCTCGGTGGTCTTGCTTCTCGCAACCCCGTGTTCGGTTCCCTCTTCGGATTCCTGGCGGTGCTTTCTCTCGCTGTTCCGGGAACGGCCGGATTCGTTGGCGAATTTACGGTGCTGATGTCCTTGTGGGATATGGGCCCGCTTCCGGCACTTGCCGCAGGTCTTTGCCTGATTCTTTCGGCAACCTACATGCTTCGCTTTGTGCAGAAGGTCATCTTTGGCAAGCCTGCCCGCGAATATGAAGACGGCAAGCGCATGACCGCTCTCGAAGGATCTTCGATCGGCGTGATGGGTGTCCTTCTTCTGGTGTTCGGTATGCATCCGGCCTTCATTACCAATGCGCTCCAGCTCTTTGACGAAACCGCTGTTCAGGAAATGAATAAGTTGACTCATCCTGCTGACGACGCCCAGACGGTTGAAGCTTCTGCCGATACCACTGGCGAATCCATTGTGGACGAAAACATTGCTGCCGTGGCTCAGCCCATGACCGAAGATGATTTGCGTCAGCTGGATTCCAACCTGAAGGCAAACGGCTTTACCGACGAAGAACGCGCTTCGCTGATTGCCCAGCTTAAGGCCATGAGCGAAACCGACGTCGCCGATGCGAACGAAAACGCAGAATCTAACGAGGCCAAAACAAACGAGGAGGCTTCTACCAATGAGTAATTACGTGAATCTCTTGCCGGTGATTCTTGTGGCTTTGGGCGCCCTCACGACGCTTGCTGCAGAACCCTTTATCAAGGACGAAAACAAGCACAAGATTTTGCCCTGGGTGGCAACCTTGTTCATTGCCCTTGGTGCTGGTGCCTACTACCTGACCACTAACGATACCTTCATGGACCTGTATGCCATGGATCCGATTCGTCGAGTTCTTGGTCTTTCTGTCGTGCTCTGCGCATTCCTCGGAATTGCGGGCCTCCAGTGGACACTCGGCCACGAAAAGTTCAAGGGTGGCGAAGCTTACGCCCTGTTGATGCTTGCAACCTGCGGTGCATTGCTCATGACCCAGGCTATCGACTTCCTTGCTCTCTTCTTGGGCATGGAACTGGCCAGCTTCCCGATTTACGCCTTGGTGGGTCTTCGCCGCAAAGACGTGAATGCTAACGAAGGTGCTTTCAAGTACTTCGTTTCGGGCTCGGTCTTCAGCGCAATCTTCCTGTACGGCGTGGCCCTCATTTACGGTGCCACCGGTTCGACCCACATTTTCTCTTCTGTAATCGCTGGCCGCGGCCTGCTTTATGGCATGGGCGTTCTCTTGGCCATGTTTGCACTCCTCTTTAAGGCCGGTGCGGCTCCGCTCCATTTCTGGGTGGCAGACGTCTATACGGGTGCCTCTGTGGCTGTGACTGGCTTTATGGCCGCTGTCGTCAAGGTGGGTGCTCTCGCTGCCTTGGGTACGCTCTGGCTTGGCTCGCTGGTGACCCGCATCGGTTCTGCTCCGGCATGGAACTTGGCTGAACAGGTGACCATTCACGGTGAAAACAAGAGCCTTTTCTACGTGATTGTGGTGGTGTCGCTGCTTTCTATGGCAATCGGCGCTTTCGGCGGTCTCGCTCAAAAGTCTATCCGCCGCATTATGGCATACTCTGCCGTGATGAACGCAGGCTTTATCGTGATTGGCCTCTTGCTGCCGGACTATGCAACCGAAGGTACGGTGCAGATGGGCGCCATGTACTACTTCCTCCTTACCTACGCTGTCGGTAGCGCTGGCGCTTTGGCCGGTATCGCTTACCTTGCCGGTAAGGATGACAAGAACGAATCTCTGGAAGATATCCAGGGCCGTGGTCGCAAGCGTCCCTATGTGGCTGTCGCTACGACGGTCTGCTTGGCAAGCCTTGCTGGTATGCCGCCTGTAGCAGGGTTCCTCGCCAAGTTCACGCTCTTTACCGATGCCCTTTCGGGTGGACTCGGCGTAATCGCCGCGATTGCCTTTGGCCTTTCGCTGGTGGCCGCAGTGTTCTACCTGCGCATCGCCTTCGTGCTCTTCATGCCCCTCAAGGCTGAATGCGAATGCAAGTGCTGCTGCGGCAAGAATACCGTGTATGCTTACTTGCTGCGCTTTGCCGTGACCCTTGCCGCTATCGCCTTGATTGTGGTCGGCATCTTCCCGAAGGTCGCCCTCATCGTTTAATGAAAGCGACATTCTGGAGGCTTTGCGTCTGGAATTCAAATGAAAAACCGCCTTTCGGGGCGGTTTTTTGTCGTTTTATCGGACTTCTGCAAACAAATTGTCCTGTTTGTATACAGAGGATTTATATTTAAGAGTATGAAATTGAAAGGGTGGGTTGTATTTTTTTTCTTTTCGACATTCCTCGTTTTAGAGGGATGTTCGATGTATGATTATCACGAACGGACTATGGATCTCGATCAAGCGAGAATCTATTCCATCTATTGGCAAGCCAACGATACAACGGAGTATACAAGCGCTAGCTCTAGTCGTATCGGGTCTGAATTGGATGTGTTTTCGATAAAGCTTGATTTGAATGACGATTCCTTATTTGTGGATGTTTACGGGTGCACGGATTACGGCTGCACAAAGGCTGAAAAGATTGTCGTTCATAACGAGGATTTCAGCTATTCGAAGTTGCTCAAGAAAGACGACTTTAAAATATCGACACCCGATGCAAAATATACCACGAACGAATTCGGATACGATTGTGATGTGGTCAAGGATTATTATTTCCGCTTGAAAATTGATTTGGACGATTTCAAGATAGATTTGGACGCGCAGAAAGGCACTGAATCCTGCTATACAAGGAGTAACCCATGGTGTATTTACTGCTAGCGTTTGCACTGGCTCTTGTGGGGTGCTCGGATTGGTATTACGAAGCTGCCGATACGGATTACCACAAAAATAAGACCCATGAACTGCGAGGCCAATATCCTATTGATGGTCGTACGATTGAAGGCGATATTATTTTCCCGGCATTCAGTAAGGCGAAATTTACTCCTGAAAAGGTCTTGCTGATTCAACTGGACAGCTCCCTTGCAGAACTGGATACCTTGAAAGGTGAAATCCTTAAAAAGGATTCCGTGGACTATAGGATTCCTTACCATGCTTATAAGTACCCTTATGTGAAAATTCAAGTCAAGGGAAATTGGAAATTCTTGAGTTCGAAAGGGGTGCCGCTGACGCTAGAAACGATCTGCGATATTTCGAACGTGTGGAAGCCCAACGTTAATTTGCTGACCCACTTGGAAGTGCCGTTGGTCGAATCCCTTGTGGCCGACGAATATCCCTTCAATGCGGCAAAGGGATTGGCTTCGCAGGTGTTTACGGAAAATTTTGGTTTTGAATACAGAAAGGATCCTGTAGAAACTTATAAGCAAGAAAGCAGTGAACTGTATCCGTTGTACCGGATGTTCCTGCTGGGCAGTTCAGACAGTGCCATTGTCGAAAACATCGAAGATTTCCGCTTGGATTTGGCGGACGGCATTTATGACGGCTCCGATAACCTGGTTCAATTTGCAGACTACATTGTTGAAGACTGGCTCCGTAAGGATTCTCTGGTAACGAGCTTGAATATGAGCAAAGTCCAATGGGGCATTTCCAAAGCCCTTGTGGAACGTGCTTACGGATTGACGGCTTGTACTGATTCAAGTGTGGGATATTTCTATGTCAAATCGTCGAATTCCAAATTCAAGGGAGATTCCCTGGTTTGTGACAAGGGTCAATTTGACTACTACGTTTACCGCGTCCTTGATTCCCTGGAACGCAAATATGGAGCATGTACTTTCATAGACACTTCTATGAACGCAATCGTTTCTCAAGAAGATAATTCTTTCCTCTATTGCATTCATAGTACCATGGAATATACGAGGTGGTCTGAACCTTCGATGAATTATGTACTTAATAGCTATTTAGGAAAGTGTGATAATAAGGATTCTGAAGGCGTAAGAAAGAGGTTCAGGGACACCATTTATGTTTGTGAATCCAATAGCAACTATTGGCGAAAGGATGGCACGGATACACTCAGTTTTTATTTGGGTAAATGCGATACGGCTTCTCTTTGGAAATTGAACAAACTGCAGGATTCATCCGAGTTCGTCTGCACCTTTGAATCCTGGGTGCCTGCAAATGATTCTCTCCGCTTCCTCTCGAAACAACGTCCCTGTGAAAGGAATAAAGATTCCTTGCGCGTTCTTACCTATGATTCTCTTTATTATGTCTGCGCCGAAGTGAAGTGGAAAGAGAGCAAAGTCTACACCTTCAAGGATACTACTCAAACGGATGCGGAATCCATAGCCCGTCGGTATTACCTAAAGAGTGAATGTGCGACTGTCGCCGATACGGTGAAGTACATTATAGATTCCCTTGAGAACAAGTATTACCATTGCGAAAAGAGGGAGAATGTTCTTGCTTTCTATGAATCGGATTTTGACCATGCGCAGAAGTATCTGAATGAACAGTATCTTAAAACGTTGCCGGCTTGTACTGCAGAATCCGATACTCTTGAACTGTTCTTCCATCCGTATCTTGCGAAAATTCGAGGTGCAAATTGGACGACGAACTATCATTGCGAAAATGTAGGCGGAAAGTATCAGTACAAAGCGGTAGATGAAGTGCGAAGAGTGATACTGATGGGCCTTGCGGATGTGAACGAAAGGTTTACTTGCGACTTGAGTAAGGATTCCCTATATGTGGTGCAAGATACAGTTTATGGAAATTATTTCCATTGCGAAGAAAGGAATGGCCGCTATGAGTTCGTGTCGATTACTCGTGAACAGGCGATTTCTTATGCAAGTTATGCGGCGATGGGAAAGTTGGATGCTTGCGAACCTTCGGATACCATTCAGTATCAAATGGATGATTACAATTATTATTACTACTGTACTGAAAAGAATGGAAAATGGGAACATAAAAGAATTGAAAGAGATTCCCTGGCCCTGTTGCTTGTTGATCAGTTGAACAGGAAGGATCCTTGTGATGCCACTGTGCAGAGGTGGCGTGCGACGACATTCTCGCTGAAAACTTCAAAATATTTCTACGAGGTGTATTATATGATTTGTGACTATGATGGCCAGAATAATTTTGTGTGGAATCAGGTTTCCGAAAGCCATTATGATTTAGTAAATAAGATGTCTAGAGCTGCGGCTCTTGATCTTCCCGCTTGTTCGGCAGAAGAAATCGCCGCTCGTGGCCCTGCTGTCGAAGTTCAGAATGGCTTTATCACGGACCCGCGCGATGGTCACAAGTATTCCGTAAAAACCATGGGTAAACAGGTTTGGATGACAGAAAACCTAGATTACTATGATACGCTTTTCATGCCCAATTTAATTGGGAAAACGGGTTGTGCCGATTCCAGCGATTGTACGGAAAGTTCTCGCAGTTATACCTGGTATGGTGCCGTTAACTCGAAAGTCACCTCGAATTTCGATGAATTGAGATCGCAACTCTGTACACCGATTCAGGGCGTGTGCCCGGTGGGGTGGCATATCCCGTCGATGTTGGAATGGCAGGAACTCTTTGATTACGCAGAAAAGAACAAGAGCGGCAGGGATTACGGTATCGGAGTGAGGAACAAGTGGAATAGCCCCTATGCGGTTTCAGAGGCAAGCACTAACGGTGAAAAGTTGAATATGGCCTTAGGAGTGGAAATTCCCTATGACGGAAATTTCTACGGATATAAGAACTACTTCTTCTATTCGGCTTACTTCGCCGTCCGTTGCGTAAAGGACTAGCGAAAAATCCCGGCCTGAAGTGCCGGGAATTTTTTTATCTTTCCTGTTGAAAAGAAAAAAGGAACAAATTATGGATAAGATTTATCGTTCGGGCATCGGTTTTGATGTCCATAAGTTGGTGGAAGGTCGCAAGTGCATTATTGGCGGCGTAGATATTCCATACGAAAAGGGACTCCTCGGTCACAGCGATGCCGATGTCTTGTTGCATGCGATTAGCGATGCTTTGCTGGGTGCCGCGGGCCTCGGCGATATCGGCACGTACTTCCCGGATACGGACCCCGCCTTCAAGGGAGCCGACAGTCTGGAACTTCTGCGCAAGGTGGGCGAAGAGGTGCGTAAGGCCGGTTACGAAATTATCAACATCGACAGCATCGTGATGTGCGAACGCCCGAAGGTGAATCCGCACAAGGATGCCATGAAGGCAAACATCGCTCGCGTGCTGGGCCTCGACATTAAGCAGATCGGCATCAAAGGAACCACGACTGAAAAACTCGGCTTTACCGGTCGCGGCGAAGGCATTGCCAGCCAGGCTGTTGCCATGGTGCGCAGTCTGTAATTAGTCATTCTGAGATTAATACGGAATCTTTCTATCTTTGGCTGCGTAAAGAGAGGTTTTTATGTCCGCAAATCCAATTATCGTGGTTGATTACAATGCCGGTAACCTGACATCGGTGATGAATGCTCTTGCACATATTGGTGCAGAGGCCAAGTCTAGCCGCGATGCGGATGAAATCTCTAAGGCCACTCGCTTGATTTTCCCGGGTGTGGGGGCTGCCGCCTCCGCGATGGAGACTCTTACCCGTACGGGAATCGGCGATGCCATCAAGGCCGTAGTGAAGTCGGGCAATCCTGTGTTGGGTATTTGCATTGGCTGCCAGATTATTCTTGAAGAAAGCGAAGAAGACGGTGGCGTCAAGACGCTCGGTCTTATTCCCGGCAAAGCGGTGCGCTTTAAGGATGAACCGGGACTCAAGATTCCTCACATGGGTTGGAACCAGGTGAACTTTACCCGCGAACACCCGATTATGAAGGGTATTCGCAGCGGTAGCGACTTTTACTACGTGCATTCCTACCACCCGGTAGTGCCCGCAGAATATTCTTTTGCTGAAACGACGTACGGCACGCAGACCTTCCAGGGGCTGATCGGCAAGGACAACCTGATTGCCTCCCAGTTCCACCAGGAAAAGAGTGGCGATGTAGGCCTTGCCATGCTTAAGAATTTCTGCGACTGGAAAGTTTAGACAACATCTTTTTTGAGCTGAGATATTTAGTCTTTGATGGAATGCCGGGCCGAGCCCGGCTTTTCCTTTAATTATATTTACAGAAAAGTTAGGAGGACTTTATGTCTAAAAGAAGGCTTGCGTTTATCGCCCTATTTATGCTCGTGCAGGTTTCTTTTGCTGCATGGGATGGTTCCGTTAAAATCCCGAAAACAGTTGTGAGCGACGGCGTGGAGTACTACGAAATTACTTCGCCTGAAGAACTGATCGGGCTCCTGGATTCGGTATTGGTGATACGATCGTTTGACGAATCCCTGCAGGCCTATCTGAAAAACGATATTGTTTTTGGTGAAGATTCGACTAAACTTTGCTCGAAAAAATGGATCCGTAACGAAAACCAGACATACTTTCAGGGAGTTCTTGACGGCCGTGGCCATACAATCTATGGTCTGAATGCTGCAAGTTCCATGTTCAAGACAATCGGTATCAATGTGGGCGAAGTCCGCAATATCAATGTGGCGAACAGTTCCTTTGGTAGTGATTCGGCTTACCAGGTCGGTGTTGTCGCCGATATGATGCGCGGTGTGGTCCAGAATGTTAAAGTCTACAATACCAAAGTCGTATCCGGATATGATGCCGGTGGTATTGCGGCTAGTATGGTTTCGTCGGATGACGAACTGACGGGAATTTTAAATTGCCATGTGGTCGGCGGCTCGGTGAAGGGTTCCAGCTACGTGGGCGGTATCGTGGGTAGTGCTAGAGGCCGTATTCTTGGGTGCTCTAACTCGGCACGGGTATCGTTCTCCGAAAAAGAAACCGAAAGAACGAACTATACTAGTGATGTCTTTGTTGGAGGCATTGCCGGATATGCCGTGTCGCAACCGGGATATGCTATTGAAAGTTGCGTCAATCGTGGCCCGGTTGAAGTGATTTCGGCTCATATGGAATCTTATGTGGGTGGTGTTGCTGGACAGGTACTAGGTTCTGTCTCTAATTTGCAAAACTATGGCGATGTGGCGGCCAAGCTTTCGTACTTTAGCGATACGGCTTCTTCTCAGTGGCAAATGATTTCCTATGTAGGTGGAATTGTCGGTAGCAAGCATCTTCACCAATATGAAACGGGCGAACTCCGTGATTTCTTGAATGAGGGAAATGTGGCGGCCTTTGTGCAAAGCAGCCTTGAAAGCGGATCTCTGTGTGTCGGAGGAATCTTTGGTGAAAATCGCTCTAATACGATAACGAATGCGTTGAATAGGGGCTCTGTCAAGGCTTATGGTTATGGAGGCCTCATGACAACTTATGTGGGCGGCGTAATCGGTTATGAACCGATGAATTCCTATTATCTCGGGTTTGATAAATTGGGAAACCGCGGAGAAGTTTATGCGGAAGGCGTGTACCGGACGTATGTTGGCGGTGTCTTGGGCCATGCGAATCGCCCTTATGCTAAGAACCCTGCGCTATACCGTTCGTACAACTATGGAAACGTGACGGGAAGCGTCGCCGATACGGCTAGCCTCTCGGATCAACTTGATGTGGGCGGCCTTGTCGGGTATGCCAACGAGATGCTGATAAGCGACGTCTATAATCATGGCCGAGTCCTGTCGAAAGGAAAACTTGCAAATGGAACGAGTTATGTCGGTGGCATTGTGGGGCGTTTCTCTTATCCGGATTTTTATATTCAGAATTCGTATAGCGCCGCACCTAGCGTAAAGGGCGATGTTGTCGGAGGCTTGATCGGGTATACCAATGCCATGGTTTCTCCGCGTAACGCATATTATGACGGTTCTCTTTCTAGCGTAGACCCCTTGGGTGAAGTGCTCTATAGTGATATGGTTGAATGTACGGGTTGCAAAAAAACGACCTCGGAATTGCAAAGCGAAAAAACGGTTGCCCTGCTGAATACTTCGAATGGAGAAAGCTTAGACCGAAAACTGTGGACTCGCCGCGAAGGGTATCCGGTATTTACGTTTGATAGCTTGTATAAAAATGACTCCATTTATTTTGAATACGATGAATTTGCCATGCCTCCGCTGCATGCAAAAGGTGATACTCTTGTGTACACGATTTCGACTGCGGCCGAATTGAGAAACTTCCTGGAAATGGGTGGCAATTATGATAAATACAAGAAAAAGCTCAAAGTGGAATTGGCAAACGATATCGTAATGGGAGAAGATACCACTCATTTGTCGATGCGGAAAATTGCGGCCGATACAAACCGAACGACGGGCTTGAATATGCACTTTAGTGGCAATGGACATACGATTTATGGACTAAACATGTCTCGTGCCATGTTCTTTTATGTTGGCCCAGAAGGACTTGTTGAAAACATGACGATTGCGAATAGCCGCTTTGAAAATAATTACGGCAAATCTGCTGCCGGTGTGGCAATCGAACTGAGCGATGGTGCCTGTATCCGCAATGTCACTATTCGTAATAGCGTCGTGAAAGGCGGAGAGGCCGCAGGTGGGATTGTCGTGGATAATTACGGTGTCGTTCGTAACAATGTGAATGAAAATACTCTGGTTGAATCCTACAATATTTCTGGAGGTATTGTTGCGAATAATTATAACGTGACGGTTGAAAATGCTAATTCCGGTAGAGTGTCTGGTCGACTTGTTGGCGGTATCATCGGATCTTCCTACTGGTACGGAAATAGCACGGTCACGATTACTGACAATTCCAATAGAGGAATGGTTCTTGCTTCTGGAGAAGGCCCTGTTTCTGCAGGGGGAATTGTTGGCTATGCACTTAGGGCTTCTGTTACTAGAAACTTTAATGCTGGCTTGGTTGAAGGAAGGACTGCTTTAGGTACGCTGACTGTTGGTGGTGTTGTGGGTAGGCTGGATACTGCAAATGTTTTTGCGAATAATGGAAACTGGGGACGGGTTCATGTGCTATCTGGTAAAGAAGTTTATGCAGGTGGCTTGGTTGGACGGAGTAAGGGAAGCCTTGAACGATCTAGCTTGAGTCCAGGTACCTATTACAATTCGGCGATTCTTTCGGCTTCGTTCAATTATGGTCCTGTGAGTGTCAAGTCTTCTGATAGCGTCGCTTATGCGGGTGGACTTTTGGGTTATAATTATGGCTCGGCCGTTTATACCAGCTATAATAGGGGATCTGTAATCAACGAAGGTAAATCGACTCGTAAATATACGGGTGGAATAGCATCTGTTGTAGAGGGCGGACGAATCTCGGGCGGGTACAATTATTCGGATTCGTTGTCTGGAGACGGTGTCGCTTCTCTGGTGTATGAATTTGTGGGAAGTTGGAATTACTTGGATAAGTACTATTATGGGGGCTCTACCGTGCCGGCCGTGGTCAAGTACTCGTCAGATTCCTCGAATACTTATAAAAAGGATAGCCTTGTTTTCAAGACCTTTGATGAAATGCAGGGAACTCTTGATTTCTTGACGGAATCCGACTGGAAATTCGGCGACTGTTTGCCTAAAATAGCATATGATACGACTTCGACTTGTGTGTCTACGGGAATTGCAGATTCCTATGGCGATTCGGACAAGCCGTATGAGGTGAGTTTCCTTGAATCGCTCGTGTATGTAACAAGCGATACCTCTAGTCATGATGGGCCGACGCCGGTTGTTCCTGCGGTGGTGAAGGTCGTTGCGCCTACGATGCATGTCGAGGTGACGGCACACAATGTGATGGTGACGGATCTTGCCGAAAACGCCCCTGTGATGGTGTTCGATATGCGCGGTCGCTTGGTGACATCGGCAAGAGCCCACGGAACTTCCGTGAATTTGTCAATTCCGAAGTCGGGTTGTTTCTTGGTTCGTAGCGGTAAACAATCTCGCCTGATTGTTGTCCGGTAACTTAGAAGTTTTTTGTTAGGAGATTCGCTATGTTGAAAATGTGCTTGGCAGTAGCAATGACTCTGGTTGCCCAGGTGGCTTTTGCCGCTATAGGCGATTCGACGAAATTCGATCAAGACAAATTTGAACGAATCGGCGATACGCTGTACTACAAGATTTCTACTGCCGAGCAGTTTGAAAAACTGCTCGAAGGCGTGCGAATCGAAACGGACGGCTATGTCGTTGGCTTAATCGAAAATGACCTTGTCATGGGCAAAGATACGGTCCATTTGGCAAAGAACAAAATGTCCATCGATACGAGCGGACGTTGTATGAACTTGTATCTTAACGGTCAGGGCCATACGATTTACGGCTTGAACATGTCTAGAGCCATGTTCTACTGCGTCGAAAACCTTGTGGAAAACCTGACGATTGCAAATAGCCGTTTTGAAAACGATGATGGATTGTCTGCTGCTGGCGTTGCTGTTCATTTAAAGGAAGATGCTTGTGTCCGTAATGTGAAAATCCGTAACAGCGTTGTGAAAAGTGAAGACATCGCTGCAGGTCTTGTGGCGTATAACGACGGCGCCATGCTTAACGATACGAATGAAAACTCGCTGGTTTCTTCGACCAATATCGCAGGCGGCCTTGCGGGCTCGCTTCGCTATGTGTTAATAAACTCCCGTAACAGCGGACGTGTGTCGGGGCGTGTTGCAGGCGGTCTTGTGGGCACGGGCGATAAGCTGGGTACAGACGGGGGTACGATTACGGGCTGCTCTAACAATGGAATGATTCTTGGCAATGGAAGCGGATCTGTTTCGGTAGGCGGTATTGCAGGGTATGCTCACCGAACAACGTTTAATAGCCTGAAAAATACGGGCTTGATCGAAGGCAAGTCTACATCGGGAACGCTTACGGTGGGCGGAATTGTAGGCAGACTTGATTCTACGCAGAATGTCATAGACTGTGGCAACTGGGGGAGAATCCATGCTCTTTCAGGTAAGAAAGTCTATGCCGGCGGTATAGTGGGCTTGTATTATGGCGAACTCCAAATGGTGGGAGAAACGCTTAGTCGTGCTTCCTGTTTGGTAACCTCCTATAATTATGGACCGGTAACAGTCAAGGCATCCGAAGATTTTGCCTATGCGGGCGGCCTTGCGGGGTATATAACGGGATCGCTAATTTCGGCTGATTACAACAGGGGCACCGTGAAAAACGAAGGTTCTTCGAAAAATCGGTATACGGGGAGCCTTGCGGCAATAGTGGATTGGTGCATGGTTGCAGGCAACTATAGTTATGTGGATACTTTGACCGGAAGTCATACCGCTTCGTTGGTGTATGAATTTGCAGGGACCAATAATTCTATGTATAGATCGTATTATGGCGGCGTAGAGGTTCCCCCAGTCGGTAAATACTCGGATGATCCGACGAATATGTACCAAAAGGATTCGTTGGTGTCTTTAGGCTTTGAAGAAATGAAAGAAGCTCTTCAGATTTATGACGGCGGTAATTGGGTGCGGACGGACTGCATGGCTCAGGCGAAGACGGATACAAACACCGTTTGCACTGTAAAGGTGATTGCCGATTTCTTCGGTGATTCCGATAAGCCTTATGAGGTGACTTTCATTGACGAGGGCAAGACTTTTGTTGCGCCGAAGGTGAAAACGCCGCATCTGAAGGTCGTTGTCTCTGCCCGAAACATTTCAGTTTGGGGGGCTGTCGCGAATCGCCCGGTGCAGGCGTTCGACATGCAGGGAAACTTAGTGGCGTCGGCTAGACCTGTGGGGGCTGTCGCGACTCTCGCTGTGCCGAAAGCCGGTGTTTACATCGTGCGTCATGGAAATGAATCCCGCAGAGTGACAATCCGTTAAAGTTGAAACGGATTGTTCCGCCATACTGCGGCCATTTTGGCTGTAATAATTTTTTTCTGTTTTCGTAGCCTTGCGCCACTCGTAAGGCTTTTGACTTATTTCTATATTTACGGCAACAAATCAGATAAACAATTCACCGCCATGAGCCCGAACTAGCTGAAAGGCAGCGACGATGATCCGGTAGTGGCGTTCCGTAGGAATGTCCTATGACACTTATGATTCTTAAAATGATCGGTTGCCTTGCGCTCCTCATGTTCGGCATGAAGACCATGAGCGAAGGCTTGCAGAAACTCACGGGCGGTCACTTGCGTGCTGTCCTTGGAACCATGACCAAGCACCGCATCGGAGGCCTTCTCACTGGTACTTTTGTGACGGCCTCGGTGCAGTCTTCTACCGCTACGACCGTCCTTACCGTAAGCTTCGTTAACGCTGGCCTGCTCACATTGAGTCAGGCCATTCCTGTTATCATGGGGGCAAACATCGGTACAACGGCCACGGCCTGGATCATGTCCATATTCGGGTTCCAGTTCAACATGAGCTCGGTGGTGTGGCCCTTCTTCGCCCTCGGTATCATCCTTTCTTACACCAAGAAGAATTCGACCAAGAGCATCGGCGAATTCGTATTCGGTTTCGCGTTCATGTTCCTCGGCCTTACCACGCTGCGTGAAAATGCGGTGGCCATGGACTTGGCACATAACCAGACGGTCATCAACTTCTTTGCGACGACCGGCGGTTGGGGAATCTTCAGTACGCTCCTGTTCTTGTTGCTGGGTAGCATCCTTACCATGTGCGTGCAGTCGTCTGCGGCTATCATGGCGATTACGCTTTTGCTCTGCAGCAGCGGAGTGCTTCCGATTTACCAGGGCATTGCGCTTGTGATGGGCGAAAACATCGGAACCACGGTGACTTCGAACCTTGCGGCCCTTTCGGCAAGTACGCAGGCAAGGCGCGCCGCCTTGGCTCACATGCTTTTTAACGTGTTCGGCGTGGTGTGGGTGTTGATTGTGTTCCGCCCGTTCGTGAATATGGTTTGTAGCATCGTTGGGTTCGACCCGACGTTTGTGCCGCACACCGACGAAGAAGTTGCGCAGGCGGGTGTGCGTGTGACTTACGCGCTTTCTGCCTTCCATACGGCATTCAACCTCTGCAACGTGCTTATCCTCATCTGGTTCATCAAGCCGATGGAAAAAATCATCTGCAAGATTATCCGCGAAAAGGAAGACGGCGAGGATTTCAAGGTCAAGTTTATCAGTGCAGGCCTTATGAGTACCGCAGAGCTTTCACTCTTCGAAGCCCGTAAGGAAATCAACCTGTTTGCAGCCCGCACGCAGAAAATGTTCCGTATGGTGCCCGAACTGCTCGAGATGAAGGACGAAAACGATTTCGTGAAGCTCTTTGCCCGCATCGAGAAGTACGAAGGCATTAGCGACAACATGGAAATCGAAATTGCCAAGTACCTGAACCAGGTTTCCGAAGGTCGCTTGAGCCCCGAAAGTAAGACGAACATTCAGTCGATGCTCCGCGAAATTTCTGAAATCGAAAGTATCGGCGACGCTTGCTACAATATGGCCCGCGCCATCAACCGCAAGTTTAGGAGCACCGACGACTTTACCGAAGAGCAGTACAACCGCATCAAGCACATGATGCAGCTTTGCGACAAGGCTCTTACAAACATGATTGATGTCATTGGCGATGTGGTAACTGCTGACGCAAACCGTACGCTGAATATGGAGAACGAAATCAACGATTATCGCAAGCTCCTCAAGGAGAAAAACATTGCCGATATCGAATCGCAAAAGTACAGCTACCAGATGGGTGTTCACTACATGGACGTGGTGAACGACTGCGAAAAACTCGGCGACTATGTGGTGAACGTGGTCGAGGCTCATACAAACAAGAAATTCTCGACCTAAGAGAATTCGCCTATAAACTTCGTCATACTGCATCACGCGAGCTCTCGCTGTATGTTTTATACAGCTTCGGCTCGCGTTCTTTGTCTGACTCGTTTCTAGGTGAATTTTGGTAATAAGGGTTGCAATTCTGCGTCTCGCAATATTTTTATATTTGTTGTCTAGTTGGTTATAAATAAAAAAGGAGGGCTGTATGAAAAAAATTATAGCTTTGATTTTTGCCTTGTTCTTTGCTACTGCGGCTGTCGCGGAATCGTTTGTGGCTTCGGAAAAGATTACGCAACAGGTTCTGGCTGGCAGCCTTACCCAGACTGTGGCTGCGGGCGATGAGATTGCGCCGATTAGAATTTTATATGAGAATATAGATGAAAATAAACATCAATCGGGTGGTATTTCTGACCTTGGCTTGACGGAAAAATGGACAGGTCCTGTTTGTGAAATTTTTGGGAAGATTAGCAGAAATATTGCTGCCCAAACGGTAAATGCTTATATCTTGGTGCAAGACGATGAAGGCAAGTATGCCAAGATGGATATAACATTTGAAATAAAAGAAAGAGAGTTTAAGTTTGAATGGAATGATGCTAGCGGAGAAATGAACCAAACCGTCAAAGCTGGCGAAACCATGGTGCCTATCGTTTTCGATTATGAGGCAATTTCTGTATGGGGCGTGAGTGGACTGCCTTCCGGCCTTAAAGGAGATATTGATGGAGATGTTTATGCAATAATCATTGCTGGCACGGTGGATGAAACTGTTGTGTCTGGTGATTATGATTATAAGGTAATCGTTAAAGATAAAAATTCGAAAGAACATTCGTTGTCAGGAACGATCACTGTGGAAGGACTCCCGAATGTTGCGTCAATAAGAATTGTTGAAAATGAAAAGCAGAAGGTTACTGCAGGTGATTCGATAAAGCCGATTGTGTTCAAGTTCGCAAATGTGAATGTCACTGAGAACATGGACAATTTTAAATTTGAACAAACTTTGCCCGGCTCGCTTAGAATAAGTGTCGAGGACGATGTTTTGACTATAAATGGAATTGTCGCGGAAAATGCGAAGGATGGTACTTATTCAATAAAAGTTATCGCAAAGGGCGAAAAAAACAATGATACGGCTTTTGCAAGTGTTGAAGTGGCTCATAAGCCTGTTGAGACTTCGTCATCCAGCGTTGTGGCTTCTTCAAGCTCCGAGGCGTCTTCTAGTTCTGTGAACTCCAGCAGCTCTGCTGAACAGTCTAGCTCCAGTGTAAGCTCCAGCGATTCGAAGTCTTCGAGCTCTAGCAATGCAGATGATTCTTCTTCGAGCGAAAAGACTACAAATATTGTGACGGCTGCAATGAATGGCGTGAAGTTCGGCTATACAAACAATGTGCTGACTGTCGTGTTGCCGACATCTTCGATGGTGCGTGTGCAAGTGTTCGACTTGACGGGTCATTTGGTTGAATCTCTTGTAGAACCCGTTATGGGCTCTAGGAGCTTTAGCCTCGCTCATTTGAACAGGGGCAATTACCTTGTGCGCGTCGAAAGCAATAGCCAAATGAGCGTGGCGAGAATCGCTGTCAAGTAAGGTGTGTGCCTATAAAAGTTCGCAAGAATCGCATTTTTTCTGAAAATGAAAAAAAAGACTCCGCTGATTGGCGGAGTTTTTTATTGTAAGAACGAAAACCACCAGCTAGGCTGGTGGTTCTAAAGAAGCCTTCTGGCGGTGCTGAAAAAAAGAAATCCTTTGATTATAATTGAAATGC